>JAHXHT010000052.1 GCA_025656435.1 Candidatus Thiodiazotropha sp. (ex Gloverina cf. vestifex)
GAAATGCGCTGTTTTTCTTCGCTCATGGCAGTTTTGAAGCAAGCGAGAGGAAACGTTCGCTGACAAACGATTCGTTCAGAGCTTCCCTAAGGCTCCCTACACAATCACTCCCGCCAGATCAATCTGAGTGATTTCCCCTATTTTTTAGGTGATTTCACCTACTTATTTTTCCGTTATAGATTATTTTATTTTAATATCAACAAGATATAAGTGGCCCGCCAATTGCAACTTTCGACGCGAGCTCATTGCGAGAAAGCTGTCGCGTCATCCCTCTCGCCCTCGCATTGAAGCCAAGTGATCGACTCATTACTGATTGGCGGAAACATTGAATGAAGTACCTGACAAGAAAAAAGCAACAGATCCTGACCCTCTCTATCCTATCCACACTGACCCCCTCATTAACTTTTGCCGAAGAGAGCGCCTCTGCCATCTCTGAGGATTCTACGGACTATGACGTCATCAGCGTCACCGCCACACGCATCGAGCGTGGCACCAAGGAGGTGGCAGGCGCCATCGATGTGATCGATTCGAAGCGCATCGAAAGCGAGAAAATGTTCAATATCAAGGATGCCATACAGGGCACACCCGGTGTACTCATCGACTCCAAGAACTCAGCCTACGACAGTCGACTGATCATCCGCGGTGCGGGCCAGAAGGCCAACTACGGCGTGCGTGAAATCATGGTGATCCGTGATGGTGTGCCGATGACCGATCCCGACAGTTTCTCCCGTTTTGATTTCATCGACACCCAGGATATCGAGCGTATCGAGATTACCAAAGGTCCAGGTTCTCTTTATGGGGCTGGGTCCTCAGGTGGCACCATTCAGATCATCTCCAAATCCGTCTTCGATACCGACAGTAACCGGGTCAAGGTCGGTGTCGGCGAATATGGCCAGTCCAATCTGCATGGCCGTGTGGCTGGCGACATCAACGACAGCAATGCCTTCTCAGTGACTGCCTCCTATCGCAAGAGCGATAATGACTGGCGCGATTGGAACGAGTTCGAATCGAGTCAGGTCAGTTTCAAGCATGGCCTGATGCTGGACAACGCCGCCACTTTGGAATCGGAAATCAGTTATCACAAAGCCGACCTGCAAATCCCCGGTTCCATGGATGAAAACGACTTCGAGAGATACCTCGACAGCGGTGAACAGCGCGATACCAGTAGTCCATGGCAGCACAGTGGGCGCTACTCCACCATCTGGTTCTTCAACTCCCGATATGAGCAGGAAATTGGTGATCTGGCCCTCAAACCGCGCATCTACGCCAACCAATGGGACCACTACCATCCGGTCACCGGTGCCATCAACGACAATCCTGGCACCACTGTGTTCGGCACCGACCTGGAACTGGCCTACCGTCATCAGCTCTGGGGGGAAAGCACGCTGGTCAGCGGTATTACCGCACGTCGGGACAAGACCGACGATTCTAAAAAGTTCGCCTACGCAGACCTGGAGACGAATCCACCACCACCATGGAACCCAATGGGCCCCGATACCATTGTACGTACCCTCTCAGACCGCCCGGGTGATCTATTGGAAGAGGAAGACGCAACTAACACTCTCTATGGTTTCTTTCTGCAGGAGACAGTCCGCCCAACGGATAAGACCACTGTGGATATTGGCTTTCGGTTTGACCGCACCAGCTTCGATATCGATAACACCGCCTATGGTGAGTACGACTGGGGCAGTTCCAACTATAACTTTTTCGCCACACCGGAAATCACCAAAACAGACAAGACCTTCAATCTCTTCTCGCCCAAACTGGGCATCACCTACGCCCTGAACGGGGTTTTCAACATCTATGGTGTTGCAGCCCAATCGGGACAAGTACCCTCTGAATCCGAGATTCAGACCAACCCGGCACTGGATGCCGCCACCGCACGCAATATCGAGGTGGGTCTTAAAGGACGTGCTCGTGACTGGACAGTGGATCTCTCTATCTATAATACAACGGTCAGTGATGAGATCGTCTCTGTGCTGAATCCGGATATGACCACCGAATTCCAAAACGCAGGTGAGACCTCAAAAAAAGGCGTCGAGATCAGCGGACGCTATGACATCAACAAGCATGTCTGGATGGAGGCGGGATTCGCTTTCAGCGACTACACCTTCAGCGACTTCATCGAACTGGTTCGTACCGGGCCGGTGTTGACGCCTAATGACCGCTCAGGAAACCAACTCCCCTTCGTACCCCGGCAGCAATATAGTCTGGCTCTGGGCTACAGCAATCCCAATGGTTTCAAGGCTGTCGTACGCAGCAATAGCTGGGGCAGTTACTACATGGATAACGCGAATACGGAAAAATACGAAGGCTATGAATTCGTCACCAACCTGATGCTGGGCTACGCCACTGGTCCTCATAGCGTGCAACTGAATGTCTCAAATCTGTTTGACAAACAATATGCCACTGAGGTGAAAAAGAGCACCAGCGGTGACAAGAGCTACTCTGCAGGCGCTCCCCGCACCGCCATGCTGAGCTACGCCTACAGCTTTTGAGGACTTCCCATGAAAAGATACAAATCCTTATCAATGCTGGCCATGGCCCTGATGTTAGCTCTCCCGGTCGCTAAAAGTGCCGAGGAGGTGGGTGACAAACCCACGCAACCTCAGCCCCAGGCACACAATCATCGTGGACCGAAACAACTCATGCTGGAAAACAGCGATGGGGCCAAGATAACACTGTGGAAACCTGACCTTTCCACCCAACCGCTGACGTTCGAGCATGGCGGTATCACGATTTCCAAGACAGGTACGGATAACTATCATGTCGTGATCGCCGAAAAGGATTGGGGTGACAGTAAAGAAACCGTGATTCGCTATGAGTATCAATTCGGCCGTCCAAGTAAGCGAAGCCCCAGCGAACTTGCCGGTACGGTAAAAACCGCATTCGAAATTGTGCCCGATCCGATCCCTCGCGAACATAATCACTACCATTCGGATCAGACCTGGGGCTTCCTGTTACGTATACATGGCGCACCTGCTGCCGGTATACCCGTGAGCTTAGAAACCGACAACGGTAGTCAGATACAGGCATTGTCCGATGAATTTGGACGGGTGGAGTTCCATCTGCCGGATGATTTTCCCGATATCGTCGCAGGAGAGCGGGACCGGCGTAGTGCAGAATTATCAATCAGTGCTGAGACTCAGGATGCCGGCATCGACTATCAGACCACGCTCACGGCCGAGTACCGGGTTGCCCCCTCACACTGGCAGTCGACCCGAATGGGGTTGCTGGTAGCCGGTCTCGGCCTGATTGCCGGCGGCCTAATTGGAAAAACTAAAAAACCTGCAGGTAAGAAGGCATGAACGGCATTATCAATCTCTCCTCGATTCGAAAATTGGTACAGATCGCCGCATTTGTCTTTTTTGTCTACGGTGGTGTCATTACCGGCTACTACCTGGAAGATAAAATCAGCGGTGCCCTGCCTGCATTGAGCTGCGCCTACGATCAACAGGGCGCCGACCTCTGTACCCTGATCCCTATTCAACATCAGATGGACCACCGGCTGGGTGAAGCCATCGCCAAAGGCGGTAACCTGATGATGGGTATCATGCCGACACTCATCACGCTGGGCACCTTCCTCTTGCTGTTTGTGTTTCTCAACAAGGCATTCTGCGGTTGGATCTGCCCCCTGGGCACCTTCCAGGATTTTTTATACATGATCGGTCAAAAGATCGGTCTGACCCGCCGAGAGTCTCTGGATGAAGGACTGGTCAATCGTATTCGCCCAGTGAAGTGGTTCATTCTGCTGATCCTGGTCTTCGGTTTTCCCCTGCTGGCCGGTATCGGCATGGTAAACCATGATCTGGGCGATCCCTTCTGCCGCATCTGTCCCAGCCGCATACTCACAACGCTCGCTACAGGTGATACTTCTCAACTATATGTAGATACTGCCAACACAACCACTATCGTGCTCTCGCTCCTGGCCGATTTCCTGTTTGGTCTGATGGTGGCATTGGCGCTGACCGTCAGGCAGCCCTTCTGCCGAATCTGCCCGATGCTTGCGCTGCATGCCACATTTCGCAAACTCGGCCTGCTGAGACTGGTTAAAAACGGCACACCCAGATGTGATCGATGTGGCCTCTGTGCAAAAGCCTGTCCCATGGACATTCGTGAAATTCACACTGATATGGAGCGGCGTGATGTGACGTTTGAAGATTGCACTCTCTGTGGCCGATGTGTGGAGTTCTGTCCCGACAAAGACGTGTTACAGATGAAATATGCATTGATTCCTGTCTTTACCTCAGGTCCTGACTATTTCAAATCACGTAAAAAGGTGCAGACAAAATGGGGAAAATCCAATCTCATTCAATGGTTCAGGAGAGGCCGCAGTAAAGCTCAGGTAAAGACCCCATGATGCCCATCGAGCCCATTGTCCTCAGCTTCGGTGCTGCGCTCTTGCTCGGACTGGGTTATGGTGCCGGTCCCTGCAACATAGCCTGCCTGCCCTATCTCGGGCCGGTTTTTGCCGCCACGGATGGCGGTATCAAAAAGGCCTGGCAAACCTTAGCACCCTTCACACTGGGCCGGCTCACCGGCTATTCCCTGCTGGGTGGCTTGGCAGGTGGTCTCGGGCTCTGGGTACAAGACTGGCTGGTTGCACCCTGGGTGCGCTGGCTGTTGGGTGCGGCAACGCTGCTGGTCGGACTTTCGATACTGTTTCGCCGTAACCGGTCGGCCTGCGGTAATCAGTGCGGCCAACCCCCAAGCACGACACTGGATATCGAATCCCGTGATCATGACACACGTCCTGTTGGAAAAATGCTGCCTGGCAGTCTCTTTCTAATGGGACTGGGCATGGCGCTCAACCCCTGTGCGCCATTAATGACGGTGGTGCTTGCATCAGCCACCAGTGCCAGTATTATCAGCGGCATCTCTTTGGGAGCCGGTTTTGCCATAGGTGCCGTATTTGTCCCTACACTGGTCTTTGCTTTCGGCGTGGCGCACTTCGGACAGCAGATCAGGCACCATTTATCGCGCCATCACGTCGCGCTTGAAAATACCAGTGTGGCATTGTTGATGATGACTGGCGCTGCCACCGCACTGGGTTGGATGACACCATGAACATTGCTGAACTTTTTGCCAAAGGTGGTCCCGTAGTCTGGATACTCGCCGCCTACTCTTCTATCGGTCTGGCCATCGTCCTGGAGCGGAATCTCCTCTTCCTACGATTGCGCCAACTGCCCAAACAGTGGCTCTCAAAGCTCGACCGATTGTTGGAGCAACCGGATGCCACCAACAGCGTCGCCCAGCTAAAGGGGCCGGAAGCACGTATTATCAAGGCTGTCGTAGAGGCCGACCGGGCAGGCGTAAAGGATCTGCAAGGGGTTGGACAGCGTATTCGGTCACAAGAGATCCAACGCATGGAATTTGGCCTGCGCACTTTGGGTATCCTCGGCAATACGGCCCCCCTGCTTGGCTTGCTGGGCACCATCACCGGCATGATCAAGGCCTTCATGGTCATTGAGCAGGCTGGAGGAAAAGTCGACGCACAGGCCTTGGCTGGGGGGATTTGGGAGGCCATGATCACCACCGGCGTAGGTCTTGCCGTTGCCATACCACTGCTGATTCTCCTGCATTTTCTGGAAGGTGGTGTCGAGCGACGCGCACAACGCATGAACCATTGTATTGCCCTGCTCCTCGAGCGCCGCCGCAGTACAGCTGCAAAGGAGGAGGAAGCGGAACAACCCCATACTTGGGAACAGATAACCGATGGCGTCTGAATATCGAAGGCACTCATCGATGGTGCTCAATCTGACACCACTGATCGATATTGTCTTTTTACTGCTGGTCTTTTTCATGTTGACGGCCCATTTCATAGAAGACGATGCCATTCCCATTGATCTGCCGGATGCTGCCAACAGCGCCGTCAGTGAAGATAAAGGGTTCGTTGAGATCGCCATGACTCCGGACGGTCAACTGCTGGTCGACGGCCATCCCGTTCAATTGGAAGAGTTGGAAGAGTCGCTAAGGGGTGCGCTACACGCACCGGAAAAAAGTTTTGTCCGCCTCAAAGGTGATCACAAAGCCCAGTTCGGTTTGGGGGTAAAGGTGATCGATGCCGCCAGAGCCGCAGGTGCTGAATCACTGGATATTCTGACAGAGCGACCATGATCGGGAAGGATTTTAGCTGGCGTCTGGCGGCTGTTGTCGTTTCACTGCTAATACACCTCTTGGTCGCTTTCAAGTGGTCAGATAGAAACCTGATTTCAGCCGCAGAAATCGAGCGGGACCAGAAACCGCTTTTCGTACAACTTAATTTCCCACAACCCGAATCTGAAAGCGTGATGCCGGTGGTTGAGCCACCTCCACCCGTGGTAAAAAAACAGCCGGCACCTAAACCCAAGCCGAAACCAAAACCGAAGCTCAAACCACAACCGATGCCTGTAGTTGAGCCGCCCAAAGTCGAAGAAGTGGTAGAAGAGGTTGTAGCAGCCGCACCTACGCCACCGCCTCCTGCCAATCGCCAGCTAGAGAGTGTACGTAACGAATACCTTGCTAAGTTGATGGCGCAGATAGAGAAAAACAAATTCTATCCGACGATCGCGAGACGCAGACATCTCCAGGGCATGATCCGTGTCAGCTTCAGGCTGGGGTGTGATGGCAAGCTGGACAAACTCGACGTGAAGGGTAAGCATAACCTGCTGCGCAAAGCAGCCGGCAAAGCTGTAGAGGCCTCCCTACCCCTGCCCAGCATACCGCCTGAAATCAAGTGTCCCATGCTGGTTGACTACGCCATGGCCTATACGCTCGAGAAGTAGCGAACACCCGACAGAGACAAGACTTGCCATATGCGTAAATATGCTGATAATGGCGCTCTTCGGTATGCCTGCTGTGGTATACTTTTCGGCTGCGTTGGCAGCTAAATCAGGAAATGAGCGCTATGGCAAAAGAAGATTTTATTGAAATGGAAGGGACAGTGGTTGAAACCCTGCCGAATACCATGTTCCGTGTGGAACTGGAAAACGGTCACGTGGTCACTGCCCATATCTCTGGCAAGATGCGTAAACACTATATCCGCATCCTTACCGGCGACAAGGTTACCGTGCAACTGACACCCTATGATCTGTCTAAGGGTCGCATCACCTATCGCGCACGTTGAGTTTTTGCCTAGCTGTCCTCTGTAGTGGCGCCGGCAACCGACTCACCCATGATATCGAATTGAAGCTTGCCTTCTGAGACATCGACCCTGACAGTCCCCCCACCGATGAGCTTCCCGAAAAGCAGTTCTTCAGCCAGCGGCTTTTTGATCTCTTCCTGAATCAGGCGCGCCATGGGTCGTGCACCCATTTTCGGGTCATACCCATGTTCCGCCAGCCAGACCCTGGCTTCCGGTTCTACGATCAGGCTCACCTGCTTCTCCTGCAACTGGCCTTCCAATTCGAAGATAAATTTATCCACTACTTTGGCGATGTGTTCCTGCGAGAGGCCCGAGAATTGGATAATGGCATCCAAACGATTCCTAAATTCCGGGGTAAACATCCGTTTTATCACCTCCATGCCATCACTGGTGTGATCCTGACTGGTGAAGCCGATGGATGAGCGGCTCATCTCCTGTGCGCCGGCATTGGTGCTCATTACGATCACCACATTGCGGAAATCTGCCTTACGGCCATTGTTATCGGTCAGGGTGCCATGATCCATCACCTGCAACAGCAGGTTGAAGACATCCGGGTGGGCTTTTTCAATCTCATCCAGCAACAGGACACAATGCGGATGCTTAGCGATCTCTTCAGTCATCAAGCCTCCCTGATCGAAACCCACATATCCGGGAGGCGCACCAATCAACCGGGATACTGTATGCCGTTCCATGTATTCCGACATATCAAAACGAATCAATTCCATACCCAGGATACGCGCCAGTTGGCGTGTGATCTCTGTCTTGCCTACGCCTGTGGGACCAGCAAACAGAAAAGACCCTACCGGTTTCCCTTCGTTGACCAGGCCTGAGCGATTCATACGAATCGATGCGGAAAGCGCCTGGATTGCTTCATCCTGTCCGAAGACGACCAGTTTCAGATCACGGGAGAGATTGCGTAACGACTCGGTATCCGTCGTAGAGACCTTTTTCGGTGGAATACGTGCAATCTTGGCCACGATCGATTCAATCTCTTCCACATCGATAACCTTCAATCGATCGTCTTCCGGTTGAAGCTGGACATTGGCCCCCGCTTCATCGATGACATCGATGGCCTTGTCGGGGAGATGGCGGTCGTTGATATATTTGTCTGAAAGCTCCGATGCGCTACGCAGAGCTTCCAGGGTGTACTCGATGTTGTGATGTGCCTCAAAGCGTGATTTGAGACCATTGAGGATCTCGACCGTCTCCTCGACAGTAGGCTCTTCCACATCGATCTTCTGGAATCGGCGCGCCAGCGCGCGGTCTTTTTCAAAGATACCGCGAAACTCCTGATAGGTGGTGGAGCCAATACAGCGCAGTTCACCGGAGGCCAACACCGGCTTGATCAGATTGGACGCATCCATCACTCCGCCAGAGGCTGCACCGGCACCAATGATTGTGTGGATTTCATCAATGAACAGCACTACGTCCTGTTCTCGCTTCAACTGCGCCAGTACTGCCTTCAGGCGTTTTTCAAAATCACCCCGATATTTGGTGCCTGCCACCAACGTGCCCAGGTCCAACGCATAGATCGTCGCACCGGAGAGCACCTCTGGCACCTCCTGATCGACAATCTTCTTTGCCAGCCCCTCAGCGATGGCAGTCTTGCCGACACCGGCTTCACCCACCAGCAATGGGTTGTTTTTCCTGCGTCGGCAAAGGGTCTGTATGGTTCTCTCCACTTCAGGCTGTCGGCCAATTAAAGGATCGATCTTGCCCTGTTCGGCCAGTTGATTCAGGTTGGATGCATAGGTCTCTAGCGGGCTATCCTGTGCCTCCCCTTTGACATCGGCATTGAATTCGCCACCACCAACAGCATCCTGTTCGCCATCTTCGAGCTTTGAGATGCCGTGTGATATGTAGTTGACCACATCTAGTCGGCTAACTTTCTGCTGGCCAAGGAAAAATACAGCCTGGGAATCCTGTTCGTTGAAGATAGCTACCAGAACATTGGCCCCAGTCACCTCGTTCTTGCCAGATGACTGCACATGAAAAACGGCACGCTGCAGCACACGTTGAAAACCCAGTGTCGGTTGAATCTCCCTTTCATCACCATCTGGAATCAGCGGTGTTGTCTGGTCAACGAATTCCCCTACCTGCCTGCGTAATTTATCAACATCAGCACTACAGGCATGGAGTACAGCAACTGCAGCCGGGTTATCCGATAGCGCCAGCAGCAGATGATCAACCGTCATGAATTCATGATGTCTATCCTTGGCATCTTTGAACGCTTGATTCAGGGTAAATTCCAGTTCTTTATTCAACATCTGATTCGGACTCCAAGGAGACTGTCAGGACTCCTCCATTGTGCAAAGTAGCGGATGCTGGTTACTACGGGAGTATTCATTGACTATAGACACTTTTGTTTCGGCTATGTCTTTGGTGAAAACGCCACATACACCCACGCCCCGTGTATGGACATGCAGCATCACTCTTGTAGCCTTCTCCCTATCCATGTCAAAGAATGATTCCAATACCTGCACCACGAATTCCATCGGGGTGAAGTCATCATTGAGGATAATGACCTTGTAGAGAGGCGGCTTTTTGAGTTTTGGCGCCGCCTCCTGTAGTGCCAATCCGTCATCTTGTGAGGTTTGTTCTTTACTGCTCATACTGTGTGATTCTAGCAGGCCTTCAACGCCTGAAAAGCGGAATTATTCTCCGGAAAATATACGGGGATTACCCCGTAAGAATAAGGGATGATACTAATTGACTAATACAATACCAAGCAAACATGTCGGCTTAGTGTTGACCCACAACGCTACCACACTATACTTCTCCCTACAGTGTTGACAAAGGATTCCGTTCAAGAGAGCCAAGACGCTGGTTTTTGAGGCGTTATCGTGACGCCCAACGATTATCACCAATGTAATTTTGCTTGAGTGAGTGGATGGAGTGATTTTCACTCTTAACAACAATACGTAGAAATCTGCCGTTGAGCGGACCTCGAAAGGAAATTGGCGTTTGAGGTTGCATTACCATTATGGACTGGCTTTACCACGCGAGTCATATGGCAAGGCAAAACATTCGCACTCCCAAGGGGCTCACTCAATTCCGCTGTCTGCGACAATATCCCCCACTCCGGCAGTGGATAGCTGAGGAGTATTAGCAATGGCGACTGGAGTCGTAAAGTGGTTTAACAACGCCAAGGGCTATGGTTTCGTAACACCGGAAGATGGTGAGCAGGATGTCTTCGTACATTTCTCTTCCATCGAGATGGACGGTTACAAAACTTTGAAAGAGGGTCAAAAGGTGCAATTCGATATCAGCCAGGGTCCGAAAGGCCTGCACGCAACCAATATACAACGGGTATCGAACGAGTAGACACAGTCTCGGCGTTACCGTCGAGCGGTAGTATACGGCCGATGATCTAAATCATCGGCCATTTCATTTCAATTCGTTACATGTGAGCTATCACGACTTGCCCGAATTCTTCAGTTCCGACCAGTACGACATTTCCCATCTGGCTGGCGAAGTCCTCTGTCACCGTGTGCGCATGTATCGCGCCCGATATGCCCTTTACGACCAGATCGGCAGCATCGCGCCACCCCATATGAAGTAACATCATCTCTGCTGAGAGCAGCAGCGATCCAGGATTTGCACGATTTTGCCCTGCAATCTTGGGGGCCGTGCCGTGCGTGGCTTCAAAAATGGCCACCTCATCAGACAGATTCGCACCCGGCGCTATTCCTATACCACCGACCTGTGCGGCAAGCGCATCGGAAATAAAGTCACCATTGAGATTGAGCGTGGCGATGACACTGAAATCCTCGGGATGAAGCAGAATCTCCTGTAGGAAAGCGTCAGCGATTACATCCTTAATGATGATTTCCCTGCCGGTCATTGGATTGGCTAATTTGCACCATGGGCCGCCATCCATCTCCTCAGCCTCAAACTCCTCTCTCACCAGTTCATAACCCCAGTTTTTAAAGGACCCCTCAGTAAACTTCATGATATTGCCCTTATGCACCAACGTCAGCGAATCCCTATCGTTGTCGATGGCATATTGAATGGCCCTTCGAACTAGGCGCCTGGTCCCCTCTTCCGACACCGGCTTGATGCCGATACTGGAGGTAGCGGGAAAGCGAATCTTGTCTACGTCCATTTCTTCCTGCAAAAAACGTAACACTTTCTCTGCATCTGCCGTCCCCGCCTGCCATTCAATGCCGGCGTATATATCCTCGGTATTTTCTCTGAAGATAACCATGTCCGTTTTCTCAGGATGCTTCAGCGGACTGGGGGTTCCACTGAAATAGCGCACAGGACGGATACAGACATAGAGATCAAGCATCTGACGCATGGCCACGTTAAGAGAACGAATTCCACCTCCTACAGGTGTTGTCAGCGGCCCCTTGATGGAAACCGGAAACTGCTTGAGTGCCGCTATTGTCTCCTCAGGCAACCACTCACCCTCACCATAGACACGATTGGCCTTCTCACCCGCATAAATCTCCATCCAATGAATTTTCCTACGACCGGCGTAGGCTCTCTCAACAGCCGTATCGATCACCTGTTGCATAACCGGCGTGATATCTGCACCAATACCATCTCCTTCAATAAATGGAATAATCGGATTATCAGGGACTATGGGTTTAGCATCAGCACCGACAGTGATGGCACCGCCTTCCGGCGGAATAGAGATTTTATCGGAGAACATCGATTGAGTTACCTCGCCTGAAAAAGCTTCTAGCCTAGACTAGATTACGAAAACCCGCTTGTCTTTCTGTATTCGAATATAGTGTCTTGACTGTTGAGCCCCTGTAAAATATGGGGAAATTACATGACATGAGCGGCTATATTAAAAAAATCAATAAAAAGGATAGGGGCTTGTCTGTTATGGATAATCAGGCTGTAAAAAATACTAATATCGATACATACACCGGTCGAGAGTTACTCGACCTACTCTATAAGAACGCACCCATCACCCTATTCTCATCGATGGCAGTGACCGTCCTCCTATTGAGTACGCTGTACGGTTCCTATGAGGAGAATCAGCTCATCCTTAGTTGGGCGCTTGCGCAGATAACAGTCAATCTTTTACGCCTGATTCTACGCAGCGTTCGAGAAAGCACACTGATTCATGACCGCTACTCACAAGCGTGGCTGGTAATCTATACCGTTCTCGCATTCAGTGGTAATCCCCCCAAAAAATAACGGGGTTCAAAAGTAGAATTTTCCATTTATTATTACGAAAATGAGAATCTACAATGAAGAAGTCCCGC
>JAHXHT010000053.1 GCA_025656435.1 Candidatus Thiodiazotropha sp. (ex Gloverina cf. vestifex)
TAACAGTCACAATTACGGCCATACAACCGCGCCTACGCCTATCGGGGACTAATCGCCTCGGCTTTCAGCCTTCCATGGCGATCAGCGATTGAGTATTAGCACTTCAAATCCCGACTAGATACGGATTGCCGAATGAATTTATAATGTTGCGTCGCAGCAGGCAGTAAACGACCTGCCTCATAAACCGGCATCCTGCAGTACTACAGAGAGAGATCCAATGGCCGAGATAATAGAAGAGATCAACACCGACAATGCCTGTGATGCGATTGTAAAATCGTCAACACGCATCACCCCAGACGCCTCAGACGAGGTTCGGCAACTGGTACTGCAAATCGAAGACCCGGCCTTCCGTTACGCCGCAGGCCAGAGCATCGGTGTCTTGGTCCCCGGGCCACACGAATTCGGCAACGAATTCCACCACCGTCGCTACTCCATCGCCAGCCCTGTACAGGCTGGCAATAGCGAGGCCGCTGAGCTGGAAATTTTGGTCAAGCGCTGTTTTTATCTTGATGAGATTTCGGGCGAACGCTACCCGGGTGTTGCTTCCAACTATCTCTGTAATGCCAAGCCGGGGGATAAAATCCGGATTACGGGTCCTTATCGCAGTCCGTTCAAGGTACCCAGCGATGATCAGTGCAATCTGTTGATGATCGGTACCGGCACAGGAGTTGCACCTTTCCGGGCATTCACCCAACAGATCTACGATCAGCATGACGGATGGAAAGGTGATGTGAGACTTTTCTATGGTGACCAGGGCGGTATGAACCTCCTCTATCTGAACGACAAGCAAGATGACCTTGGCCACTACTATGACGATGCCTCATTCAAGGCTTTCAGCGCCTTGATCGACAGGCCGCTTGCCGATGCTACAGACGGGCTCGAGGAGAGCCTTGCAGCACATACGGAGGAGTGTCTCCGGTTACTGCGTGACCCCAAGACCTATGTCTTTCTGGCGGGACAGGAGAAAGCTGCTGCCGTCTTTGCCAAAGTTATGGCCGAGGCCATCGGTTCAGAGGATGAGTGGAAGGCAGTCAAGAAAAAGCTGATCAGTGAAGATCGGTGGGCTGAGTTGCTCTACCACTGATACGATCACACGACCTCGCATAAAGAGACATCTCGATTGTAGGCAGTTTTCGGTGCGGCCCAGCCGCACCATCAATTTCCCTATACCAAGCGAAATGCTGGCTCAGGTCTTTATCTGGTACCGAGTGGGATCGGCTAATCCCGCCTCTATAAAACCCTTGGCACGTAATCGGCAGGAGTCGCAGACACCGCAGGCTTCCCCGGCCTCATTGGCCTGATAGCAGGAGACGGTAAGTCCATAGTCGACACCCAGTTCACGGCCCTGCCGGATGATCTCCCCTTTGGTCAGATCGATCAGCGGTGTGTGGATATGGAATGGCTTACCTTCCACCCCAGCCTTGGTTGCCAGGTTGGCGAGCCCTTCGAAGGCCTGGATAAACTGTGGCCGACAATCCGGATACCCCGAGTAATCGACAGCGTTGACGCCAATAAAGATGCCGTGTGCGTCGAGCACTTCCGCCCAACCCAATGCCAGTGAAAGAAAGACCGTATTGCGGGCAGGCACGTAAGTCACCGGAATACCTGCCTGCAGGGATTCGGGAACATCAATGGCCTTGTCGGTCAACGCCGAACCACCAAAGGCATCCAGTTCAATGTGGATTACCTTGTGTTCTACAGCGCCCATGGAAGCTGCCACTTTCTCAGCAGCCGCCAGCTCTGCGGCATGGCGCTGACCATAGGACATGCTCAGGGCATGGCACTGATAACCCTGCTCACGGGCAATGGCCAAAACAGTGGCTGAATCCAGTCCCCCAGAGAGAAGAATGACGGCATGCTTTTCGCTCATCTGCCCTGCTCATCTCCCCACAAATATTTATGCAGCTGCAGTTGGAAACGAACCGGTAACCGATCCCTGATGACCCAGTCAGCCAACTCGCTGGCTTCCAATGCACCGTGAACCGGTGAGAAGAGTACCTCGCAGCGCTTATCGATATGTCGTTCCCTGATCAGCGCCCGAGACCATTCGTAGTCGTGGGCGTCAGTGATGACGAACTTCACCTGATCGTGAGCTGTCAGCTGATCAAGATTCGACAGCAGGTTTCGCTCGACCTCCCCCGAACCCGGTGTCTTGATATCCATCACCCGGGAAACCCGGGTATCCACTGACGAGATTTCCATGGCGCCGCTGGTCTCCAGTGAGGCCTGATAGCCGGCATCGCACAAGAGAGAGAGTAGCTCACTAACACCCTTTTGTGCCAACGGCTCTCCGCCTGTCACGCATACATGATCAGCGGAATAGAAAGCAACCTGCTCCAGAATGGATTCGAGGGATCGGGTCTCACCGCCGTTGAAAGCATAGGCGGTATCACAATAGACGCAGCGCAAGGGACAACCGGCCAGACGGACAAATACCGTCGGCATGCCGACAGAGCGGCCCTCACCTTGCAGAGAATAAAAGATTTCCGTTATACGCAAACGGGTCATGAACATCATTCAACAAGCAAACCTGCCTGTCTAATAACCCTCTTTCGTCATGCGCTGCAGACGCTTTTCCGCAAGACGTGCCTCTGTACTCCCCGCATACTCCTGCTGCAGAGCCTGCAATACCTCTCGCGCTTTACCCCAGTTCTTTAGCTCGTACTGGATATAACCCATCTTGAGCATGGCGCCTGGTACCTTCGGACTTTGCGGATGATTCGACAGCACCTTACTGAAGTCATTCAGTGCGGAATCAAAATCACGATTCACATAACTTGTCTCAGCCAACCAATACTGTGCATTGTCCTCAAAGCTGCCGCCTGAGTAGTTCTCCAGAAACTGGCTGAACGCCTTGATCGACTCGGGATATCGGCCCTGCTTCAGAAGGTTGAATGCACTCTGGTAGGCCTCGGCCTCCTTCTTCGGATTCGGTGGTGTAACAGGTATTGCATTCACCGGCTGCTGGGCCGTGGCGACCGGGATTGGCGGTGTAGTCGGTGCGGGTTGTGGAGCCACACCTGTCGCATTGGCTGGTGGCGCAGTCACGGGTGGTGCTACCGATGGCGCTCCACTCGGCTGGACCCGGGAGAGCCGTTGATCGATATCCAGATAGAGATCCCGCTGACGGCGGCTCATGGCATCCATGGCATGCTTTTGCAGCTCCAACTCACCGTTCAGACGTTGAACTTCCTGTTTCAACTGCTGGAGCTGATAAACCATGTCTGCCATATTCTGATTTCGTGACAGGCGTTCGAGGCGCTGCAGACGTTGCTCGGTAGTCAACTTGCCGTTTTCAGCCAAGAGTACGGCTGACGGCATCATCAGGCCAAGTACCAACCATCCAGTCAGTAGGATTCTCATTATCAACTCCCGATCAATAGACCAGTTCAACCCTGCGGTTCAGTGCCCAGGCCTCGTCATTATGCTCATAGGCGGCAGCCCGCTCTTCACCGTAGCTGACGACCACCAACTGATTGTCTGCAACACCCTGGGCCATCATCAAACTGCGTACAGAGTTGGCACGATGCTCACCCAACCCCAGATTGTACTCTCGACTGCCACGCTCATCCGCGTGGCCTTCCAGGCGTACGACCATCTGAGGATTGGCTGCCAGGTAGTCGGCATGCGCACTGATGGCATCAAGGTAGTCGGCACGTACCGTGCTCTGATCGTAATCGAAATAGATGACACGCGTGGCCAACAAGCTATTCGGATTCTCCAGCGGATCACCCTGCCAGGCACCCCCTTCGCTAGCCGCAGATGTCGAGGCGCCGCTACCATCGCCGCCATCGCCACCCATCGATTGTTCAGAGACCTCAGCACCTGCCTGGCGATCGCCACTTGGCGTTGATGAGCAACCTGCCAGTAAAACAACAGAAAACATGAGAGAGACCCAGAGGGTCAGTAATTTGTTCATGGGACGTATCTCCTTCACCAGTTGAACAACTATTTCTTGAATGGGGACCAGACGGGTTCTCGTACATCACCCTCTTGCAGCGCCAACCGCTGCCGAACCCGTCCATCGACTGAAACCGCCGCCAGCACGCCGCGATAGCCTGCCTTTGTAGCGTATATAATCATGCTGCCGTTCGGTGCAAAACTCGGAGACTCGTCCAGACTGCCCTGGCTCAGCACCTGCATGATGCCTGAATCCAAATCCTGTACCGCAATCCGATAGCTGCCGTCTTCTAGCGTCACCAGCGCGAGTAACTTCCCATCGGGCGAAAAAGAGGCTCGCGCATTGTAGCTATTCTGAAAGGTAATTCGCTTTGCCTGCCCACCATAAGACGGCACACGATAGATCTGCGGCTTGCCCCCTCTGTCCGAAGTGAAGACCAGAGAACGACCGTCAGGTGACCAGGCCGGCTCGGTATCGATGGCGTAGTGTCGAGCGACCGATTTCAGTTTGCGGGTCGCCAGATCGTAAACAAAGATATCAGGATTACCGTCTTTGGAGAGCGCCATCGCCAGCTTGCGGCCATCGGGCGACCAGGCCGGTGCACCGTTGATACCCTTATAGGCTGTGACCTTCTGACGCTTTCCCGTATAAACCTCCTGCACATAGATGGCAGACCGGCCCTCCTCGAACGAAACATAGGCTAGCTTGCGGCCATCAGGCGACCAGGCCGGCGACATCAGGGGTTCGGTGGAACTGACGATTGTCTCAGGGTTGTAGCCGTCGGCATCGGCAATATTGAGATCGATCCGCTCCTGGCCACCGCCCTGCCTGACTGAGGTGATATACGCGACCCGTGTGGCGAAGGCACCGGGAATACCCAGCAGTTTTTCATAGATGAGATCGGCGATGCGATGAGCCGTCGCACGAAGATTCGGCGCGGTGGTCGGGATAGTATAACCGGTCAGCTGCTCACCTTTATAGACATCGAAGAGCTGGAAACGGATCTCATATCCACCCGTACCTTGCGGTCTCACCTGCCCAACGACCAGGTTCTCAACATCCAGCGCCCGCCAGTCTTTGAATTCGATCTCCTCAGCCGCTGTTGGTCGGGCCAGCATATCGACCTGAGGGATGGTCTTGAAACGGCCACTGCGCTGCAGATCGGCATTGATCACCTCAGATACATCCACCGGTGGCTGGCCTGGACCCTGCCAAGAGAAGGGTACAACCGCAATGGGTAATGCACCTTCTACGCCTTCAGTGATTTCGATGGTCAGATCAGCTTGGACAGATTGCAGCCAGACCGCAGACAGAAATAAAACCCAAAAAAACTTTTTCATAGAATTACAGTTAGTTATTTACTCGGTTTAAAGTTTAACCTTAAATTTCTAAACGATTCAAACAGTCCACCACTGGGTACCTGTAAGGGGGCAGCTTTATAAACTGCAGCCTCCACCGATCGGTCGAAGGCGGCATTCCCGCTGCTTTTTACAATACTGACACCACCTGGCACCACATCGCCACCCGGTATCAGGCGCACCTGCACCTCGCAGGAAAGTTGCTCACCAGTTTGCGCAGGCCTCAGCCACTTTCGCTCAATTTGTTGCCTGATGACGGCGACATAACGATCCGTCTCTCGTGCATTCTGTTCTGCCGCGAGCTGATCCTGCAACGCTCGCTCTCGTTCAGCACGTGCAGCCGCTTCCCGCTTTGCTGCCAGTTCTGCTTGTCTTTTGGCATCAGCTTTCCGTTTCTCTTCTGCCTTCTTTTTAGCTATCGCATCAGCCTTGCGTTTTTCCTCGGCTTTCCGCTTAGCTGCAGCTTTACGTTTTACCTCGGCCTTGCGCTTGGCTTCCACCTCGGCTTTCTTCTTGGCATCAACTTTCCGCTTGGCTACAGCATCTGCCTTTCGTTTTTTCTCCAGCGCCGCCAGCCGCTTTTTCTCTTCTGCCCGCTTCTGCTTTTTCGCCTGCTGTTCTTTCATCTTACGCGCCTTGGCTTTCTCTTCGGCCTCCACCTGGCGCAGCTTATCCATATCGACTGCATGAGCCTGGACCACTTCGACCGGTGGCTTTTCCTGTTGCGGAAACAGCTCCCATTCCATACCGAAGATCAAAAAGAAGACAATTAGGAGATGCAGGGCAACTGCCAAAAAAACTGCAACTGGACTACGCTTCAACATTGCCAGCACGATTTAAGACTCCGGTGACTCAGTAATCAATCCCACACTGGGCGCGCCGCCAGCCTGTAACAGCACCATCGCCTCGACCACCCGGCCATAGGCCACACCCGCATCACCCCTGACCATGATAGGGGTCTTCGGTTTGTACTTGAGCACAGCCCGTACACGGCTGACCAGGTCGTCTGGCGATATAGGGCTGTCCTTACCCTCACCCACGTCGATGTACATCTCGCCAGCCCGATCCACGGTGACGACCAGGGGTTCATCCGCTTCCTGGGAGATCGGCTCCGCATCAGCCTGTGGCAACTCCACGCTGACCCCCTGAGTCAGCAATGGCGCTGTGATCATAAAGATCACCAACAGCACCAGCATCACATCAATGTAAGGTACAACATTGATCTCTGACATCGGCTTGCGGCGGTTCTTCTGACGACTCATCGGCTAAACCCGCTCAGCTACCCGCCTGCCGTTGCAGGATGGTGGCGAACTCTTCAACGAAGTCGTCATAGCGGTTATTCAGGCGCTCAACTTTGTTGGAGTAGCGATTGTAGGCAATCACCGCCGGAATGGCGGCAAACAGACCGATAGCTGTCGCTATCAGCGCCTCGGCGATACCCGGCGCCACCAGTCCCAGGGTTGCCTGTTTGACATTACCCAGCGCCATAAATGAGTTCATGATGCCCCAGACAGTGCCGAACAGTCCTACGTAAGGGCTGGTGGAGCCAACGGTTGCCAGTGTTGAGAGGTGATTCTCCAAGCGGTCCACTTCACGATTGAGAGAGACCCGCATGGATCTCTGTGCCCCCTGAACCAGCGCCATTGGATCGTTATGACCTTTGGTGCGTAGCCGGGCGAATTCACGGAAACCGGCACGGAAGATAGCCGCCATACCCGACTCATCATCACCGTCACGCTCAAGCTGTCGATAGAGTTCGGCCAAATCACCACCGGACCAAAAGCGGTTTTCGAAATCATCAGCGGCACGGCCCGCCCGCCGCAGCACTCGCCTGCGGTCGAAGATCATGCTCCATGACATGACAGATGCAAAGACCAACAGCCCAATCACAAGCTGCACGACGATGCTGGCATTCAGAATAAGGTGAGTGATGGAGAGGTCAGTCGACATCCGGGATCTCCAATAGTAGGCCGGTTGGAATAGGTGTGGGGCGCATGCGTTTCATATCCACGCAGGCAATCTTAATTTCACCGCTGCACAGCAGCTGCGAATCGGCCGGGCGTCTGACTTCCTGTTGAAAAGTGAGACTCGCGCGGCCTTTGCCCGACAGAGATGCGCTGACCTCCAGCGCATCGTTGAAACGGGCCGGCTGATGGTAACCTACCTCAATAGAACGAACTGCGAAGATGATCCCGTCCTGCGCCAGGAGTTGATCCTGCTCGTAGCCTATACTGCGCAACCATTCAGTTCTCGCCCGTTCCATGAATTTGAGATAGTTGGCGTAATAGACCACGCCACCGGAATCGGTGTCTTCGTAATAGACCCTGACCGGCCAGACAAATTGGTTGCTGCTGCTATTCATTTCCCATGCCAGACCGTTAGTTTACGAATGAAGTTCCCGTAGTATGAGTCAGTTTAATTGAACAAGTTCCCCATAGGGACAGCAGTTTATGTGTCATATTTCACGAAAGAGATCATCATCAGATGGCGCAACTTCTCCCGCTTTGGGTGAAAGCCCAAAATGGAGGTAGGCTGTTTTAGTAGCCACTCTCCCTCTGGGTGTACGCATCATAAATCCCTGCTGGATCAAATAGGGTTCCAATACATCCTCGATGGTCCCCCGCTCCTCACCAATAGCCGCTGCCAGATTGTCTACCCCGACCGGTCCGCCATCGAACTTCTCGATGACTGCCAACAGCAGCCTTCTGTCCATGCCATCGAATCCATTGGCATCCACTTTTAGCATGCCCAGTGCGGCATCGGCAGCTGCAGCGGAGATGTGACCATCCCCCTTTACCTGCGCATAGTCGCGGACCCGTCTCAACAGTCGGTTGGCAATACGTGGAGTACCCCGGGAACGTCGCGCAATCTCAGCAGATCCTGCTTCATCTATCGTGATATTCAAGATCCTCGCCGAACGGGTGATGATGTGTGCAAGATCACGGCTGTTGTAAAACTCGAGACGCTGCACAATGCCGAAGCGGTCACGCAGCGGTGATGTCAAAAGCCCCGCACGTGTGGTTGCACCGACCAGAGTAAAAGGTGGAAGGTCGAGTTTGATGGAGCGGGCTGCCGGTCCCTCGCCGATCATGATGTCGAGCTGGAAATCCTCCATGGCCGGATAGAGCACCTCCTCAACCACCGGACTCAGGCGATGGATCTCGTCGACAAAGAGCACGTCATGGGACTCGAGATTGGTCAGCAGCGCGGCCAGATCACCCGGTTTTTCAAGCACCGGGCCCGAAGTCTGACGCAGATTGACTTCCATCTCATTGGCAATGATACGGGCCAGGGTGGTCTTGCCCAGTCCCGGAGGACCAAAAATCAGCACATGATCCAGCGACTCCCCACGCCCACGGGCGGCAGGGATGAAAATCTCCATCTGCTCACTGACGGCTGGCTGACCCACATAGTCCTGAAGCCGTTTCGGGCGAATCGCCCTATCGACGACATCATCCTCGCCGGTAGCCTCACCATTGATCAATCTGGGTTCTTCTATCACTGACAACCTTCAGATTTCACGATTTGCTCTTTACCGTACTCTGCAGTGCGGCCCGTATGAGCGCCTCACTATCCATTTCGTCCGACGCTACCGCTTTGACCATACGACCGGCATCCTGTGGCTTGTAACCCAACGCCACTAAAGCGGCCACCGCATCCGATCTGGATGTCTGTGGACGTCCTGCGTGTGCTGCGGACGACGGCGTGATGGCGCCAGAAAGATCATTCAGCTTGGCCAAACGATCCCGCATCTCCACAATCAGACGCTCTGCCGTCTTACGACCGATACCCGGCAGGCGCACTAAGGAACCCACATCCTCGTTCTCCACGCAACGCGAGAACTCCTCTGCGCTCATGCCCGAAAGGATCGCCAAGGCCATCTTCGCCCCGACACCACTGACCTTGAGGAGACTACGGAACAGGGCTCGTTCCGATTCTGTGGCAAAGGCATAGAGGACGTGGGCATCATCGCGAATCGCCAGATGCGTGTAGAGCATCACCGATTGACCGGTCTCAGGCAGGTTGAAAAAAGTGGAGAGCGGCGCTTCCAACTCATAACCGACACCGTTGACATCCAACAGGAGATGGGGAGCCTGCTTCTGCGCCACCTCACCTCTCAGGCGTCCGATCATGCCTGTTTCCCCCCAGCCACACCAGCTGAATACTTGGCCAGCAGCGTATGGCTATGGGCATGGCTCAGGGCCACTGCCAGCGCGTCGGCGGCATCGGCCTGCGGGTTCTCGGAAAGTCCCAGGATCATCCTCACCATATGCTGTACCTGGGCCTTATCGGCTCGACCGGTCCCGACAACGGACTGTTTGATACGGGTTGGGGTGTACTCTGACACGTCAAGACCATGCTGCATTGCTGCACAGATCGCGGCACCTCTAGCCTGCCCCAGTTTGAGTGCGGATGAGGGATTTTTCGCCACAAATACCTGTTCGATGGCCATCACCTCAGGTCGATGTTGCTCAATCAGTGCGCTGACCTGGGCAAAAATCTCACCCAGTCTCGGTGGTAACGCCTCACCCTGGAGTCGTATGACACCATGCGCAATATGAGACGATTTCATACCGTCCGAATCGATCAGGCCAAAGCCGGTGATCCGCGAGCCAGGGTCGATACCGAGGATACGTAGCATTCAGCCCACAGCTTCCAGGATCTCGTCGGAGATCTCGGCATTTGTGTAGACATCCTGTACGTCGTCCAGATCCTCAAGCATCTCGACCATACGCAGGAGTTTATCCGCATCGGATTCATCCAGTACTGCATTGGTCGAGGCGTTATAGGTGATTTCATCATTGTCCGGCTGAAAACCGGTGCCAATCAGGGCATCCTTGACGGCAGAAAAGACCTCGGGTGCGGTGATGATATCTACCGAGCCGTCGTCATTGGTGACCACATCCTCTGCCCCCGCTTCTATGGCTGCTTCCATCACGGCGTCCTCATCGACACCACTGGCGTAGCTCAAGACACCCTGCTTGGTAAAGAGATAGGCAACCGAACCATCCGTGCCGAGATTGCCCCCCAGCTTGCTGAAAGCATGGCGGACCTCCGATGCGGTGCGATTGCGGTTGTCGGTCATGCAATCAACCATCACCGCTGTACCACCCGGACCATACCCTTCATAGCGGATCTCATCGTAGTTCTCGCCTTCTGCACCACCGGCACCCCGTTTGACGGCACGCTCAATGGTGTCCTTCGGCATATTGGCGCTAAGCCCCTTGTCGACAGCCAGACGCAAGCGAGGATTGGCGTCGATCTCGCCGCCGCCAATACGTGCGGCCACGGTAATTTCACGGATGAGCTTAGTCCAGATCTTGCCCCGTTTTTTGTCGTTCGCGGCCTTCTTGTGCTTGATATTGGCCCACTTACTGTGTCCAGCCATACAGATCCTCTCAAAGTCTCTCTGTTCAAACGGGCTATGTTACCACCCAGCCATTCAGTCAGAAACCACTCCTGCTGCTGTATGATTGATAAATGACACCCCCTGACAAAGAGGACACGCAGTGTTTTTTCCACTGAAGCCGGTGATAAAGAAAGACATCCACCTGCCGATTCAGATTGTGAGACAACCGTTGAGCCTTGCTATACATAAATAAAATGACTCAGGCCGCACATGAATGGGTACGCCGACTGCCGGGGGAACCTTTACCCGTCCTGCAACGTACATTGACCCACGTCCGTGATCTACTCAACAAATCGAGTGTCAATCACGGGCGCCTCTCCGAAAGCATCTCGCGAGACCCGGGATTCAGCTTACATATCCTGCAGAAACTCAATGAGTTACCCAATGCCCCGAAAGAGCCCATCAATAAAATCTCCCTGGCTATACCACTTCTCGGAATGGATCTGATCGAGAAAGCCGCACGCACCCTGCCCTGTCTCGAGGATAAGCTGAAAGGGCCACCACGACGGGGCTTGATTGACTGCTACAGTCGGGGAGCGCACGCGGCATTTTATGCGGATGCCATTGGTACACGTCGGGGAGACAGAGAGACAGGGAGTCTCTATACCGCCGCGTTGTTGCATGACATCAGTGAAATGGCCCTTTGGTCACAGTCAACCGAACAGATGCTGGAGATCAGACAAAAAATCGCACAGGGTGAGAATCGCGATGATGCCGCCATGACGGTCCTGGGCTGTACATTCGAAGAACTCAGTCTGCAACTGAGCGAGAAATGGTGCCTACCCGAGCTGATTCAAACTGCGCAGGGACTCTCCAACAGCTTCCAGCCACGACCGCTTTCCGTCATGTTGGCTTCTGCAATAGCCCGGGAGAGTAGCAAAGGCTGGCAAAGCACATCGACCCACGACGATGTCGAGCTGTTAGCTGAATTCATCGATATCCCCATCGATAGCGCACTCACCTGGGTAAACCGGCTCTCTGCAGATGCCGCCCGTACACTCAGTGTTTTACCGATACCGCTGCCAGCTTTCTACCTAAGGAAGCTCTGAACGAATCGTTTGTCAGCGAACGTTTCCTCTCGCTTGCTTCAAAACTGCCATGAGCGAAGAAAAACAGTGCATT
>JAHXHT010000054.1:0-10457 GCA_025656435.1 Candidatus Thiodiazotropha sp. (ex Gloverina cf. vestifex)
GGTCGGGGCATAACGGCTGTCGCGTTGGCGAGTCGATTTTGGGGACTCGGATGTCCCAAAATCTTTCACGAGGTAGCGACACGCTTGCAAACTGTTTTGTCCGCTCGCTTGTGATGCGGCGCTATTTTACGGAAAATGATGGACTTTTAAGTCCATAGATAAGCTTTCGAAGGCGGGGTTCAATGACTGAAAGACAATCCATTCACGGTCAGTGGTCCTCGAGGCTGGTGTTTATTCTGGCGGCAACCGGGTCGGCCGTCGGTTTGGGTAATATCTGGAAGTTCCCCTATATTACAGGTGAGCATGGTGGCGGCGCTTTCGTTATTGTCTATTTACTCTGTATCGCAGTGGTGGGCATTCCCATCATGATGGCCGAGATCATGTTGGGGCGTCGTGGCAGGCAGAGTCCGATCAACACCATGGCGGACCTCAGCAAAGAGGAGGGCGCCAACGGCGGCTGGTCGCTGATTGGGTGGAGTGGCGTCCTGGCTGGCTTCTTTATCCTCTCCTATTACAGCGTGATTGCCGGGTGGGCACTTGCCTATGTGGTGCGTGCGGGAGCGGGTACTTTCACCGGTGTGGATGCTGCGGGCATTCAGACCATATTCAATGACCTGATCAGTGATCCGGAACGTGTACTGGCCTGGCATACCCTATTTATGCTGATGAGTATGTTCGTGGTGGCGAAGGGGGTAAAAGCCGGGCTGGAGAAGGCTGTCACCTATTTGATGCCGGCCCTGTTCGTTCTGTTGATTGTGCTGGTTGGATACGCCATGAACACCGGCTATTTTGTCCAGGGGTTGGAATTTCTCTTTACCCCCGACTTCAATAAGCTGATTTATGAGTGCGAAGTGGTGGCCGGACTGGAGCAATGTGAGATCAGCGGTAGTCCCGTGTTGGTCGCACTGGGTCACGCCTTCTTTACTCTGAGCCTTGGTATGGGCGCCATCATGGTTTATGGCTCCTATATGCCGAAAAAGACCTCCATTGCCGGTTCGGCTGTTTTAATTGCTGGTTTGGATACCATGGTGGCCCTGGTGGCAGGTATGGCCATCTTTCCCATCGTCTTCGCCAACGGTCTGGAGCCTGGGGCAGGTCCAGGGCTGATCTTTCAAACATTGCCGATCGCCTTTGGCGCCATGCCTGGCGGACATTTCTTCGGTACACTCTTTTTCGTCCTGCTGGTGTTCGCCGCCTGGAGTTCTGCGATTTCACTGATCGAGCCTGCTGTAGCCTGGTTGGTGGAGAATCGGAACATGACTCGTATCAGAGCCTCTGTCTGGATTGGTTTGACCACCTGGGTGCTGGGTTTGGGTAGTGTCTTCTCCTTCAATATCTGGTCCGGGGATGAGTTCAAGCTATTCGACCGAACCTTTTTCGATCTGCTCGATTATCTGGCGGCCAATATTATGCTGCCGCTCGGCGGACTGCTGATCGCCATTTTTAGCGGTTGGATCATGAAGACTGCCGCGAGTCAGGACGAATTTGCCATGAGACCGGCGGGATATAAGTTTTGGTGGAACTTGATCCGTTATTTCTCCCCACTTGCTGTGATTGCAGTCCTTGTTTATGCAAACATCCCTCTCATTAAGGGACTGAAGGTTCTTTTGACTTCATCAATGATATCTTCTCAACAAGTTATCGGGATCGTCTGACGATGCCAGTAGTCAACAAGAGCGCGCTGGTACACCATTCAGCGCAGCGGATGTACGATCTGGTGTGCGATTTTGAGTCCTATCCTGATTTTCTTCCCTGGTGTAGCGAAAGCCGATTGATTTCACGCAACTCGGAGCAGATCTGTGGGGAGCTTGAGGTCTCCAGGGTGGGTATTCGACAGCGATTCTCCACCTGTAACAAGCTGGTTGAAAATGAGCGGATGGATATTCTGTTGCGGGACGGGCCCTTCAGAAAACTCGAGGGTGGTTGGCGTTTCCATGCCTTGCAGCCGGGTGCTTGCAAGGTGGAATTGGTACTCGAATTCGAGTTTGCGGGACGACTGATAGATGTCGCTTTCGGCCGTGTCTTCAATCAGATTGCAAGCACACTGGTGGATGCATTCTGCAAGCGGGCGGATGAGCTGTACAAGGGAGAAACGAAATGAGATTCGAGGTCGCTTACGGCGGATTGGAAGAGCAGACATTGTTGGTAGTGGAGTCGGATGCGCCTCTGACTGCACAGCAGGCGATCGAAAGATCCGGCATCCTGGAGCGGTTTGCCGAGATCGATCTGTCGAGTAACAAGATCGGTATTTTTGGCAAAGCGGCCAAGCTGGATGCGGTATTGAGTGATGGCGATCGCGTGGAGATCTACCGTCCCCTGATAGCCGATCCGAAAGAGGCCCGCAAAAAGCGGGCTGCTGAAGGCAAAACGATGCGTAAGGGTGGGGGTTAGGGCTCCTTACCAAACCCCAGGAAGCGCCAAAACCTGTCCAGGTAGCCAAGGTCGCCTTCGTAGTCTGGTACACTGACCAGGATCTCTTTTTTCTCCTGCGCGGTCTCCACATTGGTGGCAGGTTCGATGTCACCCGTATAGTGGTCCAATCGGTCTCCATCGAAATAGACGGAAAACTGTTTAATCTCCAGGGGTTCGTTACGTCTCTTGATGGAAAGCAGATATCCCCAGCGTTGTTCATGAAAGACGTCGATCAGCATGGGGCTGCCCAGTGCGAAGCGTACCTGACGTTTCGTCATGCCGGGCTCCAGCAGTGCGACCATCTCCGGTGTGACGATGTTGCCCTGTTCGATGTCCGGGATATGGACCAGAGAGAAATCCTCCCAATTGGTGCAACCGGCAGTAACGAACAGTAGTGACAGGAATATTGAGATGAGAATCTTTTTCATTACGAGTACAATCCAAAGCGACGGACAATCTTACCTCATTCACTACTCAAGCAACATATGATCCGGAGGACGGGGATGGACAATCAGGAGATTCGAAAAGCTGGGCTGAAAGTCACCCTGCCGCGTGTGAAAATCCTCGAACTGCTTGAAAATAGCACCCAGCGACACGTCAGTGCGGAAGATGTCTACAAATTACTTCTCGATAAAGGGGAGGAGATTGGCCTGGCCACAGTTTATCGGGTACTAACTCAGTTTGAGGCAGCAGGCTTGGTGACCCGGCATAACTTTGAGGGGGGGCATGCGGTTTTCGAGCTGGATCGCGGTGAGCATCACGACCATATTGTCTGTGTGGTGTGTGGCAAAGTGGAGGAGTTCATGGATGCCACCATCGAACAGCGCCAGCGGGAAGTCGCCAATGAGCGTGGCTTTGAGATGGCCGATCACTCTCTGATCATCTACGGTCGCTGCAACGAACATAAAGATAATTGAAGTAGCAGATGGCTGTTTTTTTAGCAGGCTGACTATCTACCCTCAACCATTGCGGTTGACTATGAACCTTTAGTGGCTAGCCGCCATATCCACCATTTCCTTTGCATGTGCCAGGGTCTGTTGCGTAACCTTGACACCGCCAAGCATGCGCGCAATCTCCTCGATCCGGTCATCAGTCCGTAGATGGGAAATCGTGGTGCGAGTCTCCTTTCTGGTTGATTGTTTTGTCACTGAAAGGTGATGCATCGCTTGAGCGGCTACCTGGGGTAAATGGGTCACACAGAGAATCTGTCGACTTTCACCCAGCGTGCGCAACATCTGGCCGACGACTTCCGCCACGCCACCGCCAATGCCCACGTCCACTTCATCAAATACCAAGGTTGGTGTGGAGCCGTAGCGTATGGTGGCTACCTGAATGGCGAGGCTGATACGTGAGAGTTCGCCACCAGAAGCGACCTTATTCAAAGGTTGTAAGGGCATGCCGGGATTGGCGGAGACCTTAAACTCGACCTGTTCTAGTCCATGAGCGCCTACCTTTTCATCAGCCAGTGGCATCAGGTCGACGGCAAAGACACCCCCAGACATTCCGAGTTTTTGCATTGCTTCGCTGATCTCTTTGCCCAGACGTTTTGCGGCTTCTCCTCTTGCCTGGCTGAGTTTGCCTGCCAATTCAAGATAAGCCTTGCGCTGGGATCCGACCTGTTGTTCCAGCGCAGCCAGTTCCACATCGGCATTCTTTAGCCGGCTCAGCGCCTGCTCGATCTCCTGCAGGCGCTCTGGTAGTTGCTGAGGGGGTACCCGGTATTTTCTGGCGCAATCATGGATGGCTTCCAGTCGCTCTTCCAGTTGTTGTAGGGCTGACGGATCAATCTCCTGCTCGTTCAGGTAGCCGCGTAGAAAGGTAAGGCTCTCATCTACTTGGATGAGTGCGCCTGCCAGCATTTCATGAGGTTCGTTGAGCGTGTCGTCCAGTGCCTGCATGGCATTGAGTTGCTCTGTGTAGCGAGCGAGCAGACTGCGTAGGGAAGGTTCCGCTTCATCCAGTCCATTGATGATATCGCTACACTGGTTGCGCAATTGATCCAGATGGCTCAAACGTCGGTGCTCCTGTCCGACATGCTCCAGTTCATCAACAGTGAGATCGAGGGACGCGAGTTCATTCTGCTGGTAATTCAAAAGGTCGAGCCGGGAAGCTCGGTCTGAAGCAGCAGCAGTACGTTGATCCAGGTCCGCTTGACTGGTCTGGTACTCTTTGAACTGACGGCTGGTCTCTTCTGCCAGGGGCAAGTATCCCCCGTAGGCATCCAGCAGGTGGCATTGGTGATGCCGCTTGAGGAGTGATTGGTGGGCATGTTGTCCATGAATCTCGACCAGCAGATCACCGAGTGTTTGCATCTGTTGCAGTGGTACGGCGCGTCCATTAATGAAGGCCCGTGAGCGGCCTTCGCGGTTGAGACTACGACGTAGAATACATTCACCTGCTTCATCCAGTGCTTCTGACTCAAGCCAAGCGGTGACAGCTGAGTGACCGGTGATGTCGAAAACGGCAGAGACCTCTGCACGCTCGCTGCCGGCGCGGATCATACTCTTGTCCGCCCGCTCGCCCAGGGCAAGCCCCAGTGCATCGATGAGGATCGACTTGCCGGCGCCTGTCTCACCGGTCAGAGCTGTCAGGCCCGATAGCAGTTCCAACTCCAGTGAGGAGACGACTGCCAAGTCACGAATCTGCAGATGTGTCAGCATCGGTTGTTTCGGGGGTTCTCACTCCAACCCAACTTGGCGCGCAGAATACTGTAATAGTCATATCCCTCAGGGTGAATCAGGCGTACATGGTGCTCCGCCTTGCGGATTCTGATGACCTCGCCCTGCATCACCGGCAGGGTTGACTGGCCGTCGCAGGTGATCTGAACATCTTCCGCGTGGGCCTTGTCGAGTCGGATTTCTATCTCGCTGTCACCATCGATGACAATGGGTCGGTTACTCAGTGTGTGTGGACAGATCGGCACCATCACGATGGCGTTCAGTGACGGATGCAGCAGGGGGCCTCCACCGGAAAGTGCGTAGGCGGTGGAACCGGTCGGTGTGGATACAATCAGCCCATCTGAACGTTGGTCATTCACCAGCTGACCGTCCACATAGGTCTGGAACTCGATCATGCGGGCGATATTCCACTTGTGTAGCACCACATCGTTGAAAGCCAGGGCCTCCTGCTTCGTGGAGGATTCGTCACCCATACTGACTTCCAGCAGAAAACGGGTTTCCTGCTCATACCGGCCATCGAGGATGGAATCGAGGTATGACTCCATGCGGTCTGGCGTAATATCGACCAGAAACCCCAACCGGCCCAGGTTGATGCCGAGCAGAAGCGTATTCTGTTTTGCGAGTACCCGCGCGGCGTGCAGCAGCGTGCCGTCACCACCGACCACGATCACCAGATCGCTGTGACTGGGCAGATCTATCTCCGGCAGGGTGGGGAGCGGTTCGCCTTCGAGCAGGCGGGATGTGGTCTCCTCAAGCACGACGTCTCGATCCTGAGCCTTAAGATAAGCACAAAGTCGTCGTATCGTCTCTTTGACGACGGGATCACCATGTTTACCGATCAATCCGATTTTTTTAAAGGGTGTTGACATCAGTCCGCCCTGAGTGAGTGCAAAGCCGCCCGATCGGCTGGTATCGATGGATGGATCGGGCAAAGTTAGCACGCTGCTAGTACACCTTCAATGTGATATTGCCGGGTTTAGCGAGCCGGGGAGCGGTTGAGTGCAACACTCGACAGTGGCAATTAAATTAGTGTTAACAGACCCTGGATCAAAGCATCCAGGCCTTGCTTGACTCATATAAAGGTTATTGCTGGTTTTTGGCGTTGGCACTCGTTAATATAGAGTGCTAATCAATATTCTTGGAGATCCCGTTGTCAGCCAAACCCCCGGTCAGCGAAGCCGTCGTCAGCGAGCGTGCTCAGCACTTTCTCAAGGCATTGATTGAGCGCTATATTCGCGAGGGGCAACCGGTGGGATCTCGCACCCTGGCCAAAGATACAGGGCTCGATCTCAGCCCGGCCACGGTACGCAATGTTATGGCGGATCTGGAGGATCTGGGGCTGGTCTCCTCACCCCATACCTCGGCAGGACGCATTCCCACCATCACCGGTTTTAGGATGTTCATCGATTCTCTCCTCACTGTTGAGGATCCCAGAGAGATCGAGGTGACAAAGATTCGCACTGAGCTGCTGACGGGAAGCAGTGACGCCGCAGATCTGCTGGCGTCAGCCTCCCGACTCCTTTCCGGCATCACGCATATGGCGGGCGTGGTCACTGTGCCGCGTCATGAGCGCACCACTTTCCGTCAGATTGAATTTCTACCGCTGTCGGAGCATAGTGTGCTGGCAATCCTAGTGACCAATGCCGGCGAGGTACATAATCGTATTCTGCATACCCACAGAGATTTTGACCGTGCTGAACTGGATCAGGCGGCAAACTTCCTCAACAAATCTTTTGCCGGGCAACATATGGAGACAGTCAGGGATCGGGTGCTCAAAGAGCTCAACGATACCCGGGAGTCTTTTGACCAGGGCATGACCCAAGCACTAAAGATGGCAGGTGAAGTCGTTGGTGTCAGTGAGTCGAAAGAGGATTGCCTGATTGCCGGACAGACCAATCTGATGGAGTTCGCTGAACTGTCGAGTCTAGAGCAGCTGCGCAAGCTTTTTGATGCCTTTACCGAGAAGCGGGAGATCCTGCATCTTTTGGATCAGTTCCAGCATGCAGATGGTGTGCAGATCTTTATTGGAGAAGAATCGGGTTATCAACTGCTGAATGGATGCTCGGTGGTAACAGCGCCTTATCAGATCAATGAGAATGTGGTTGGCATGCTGGGTGTCATCGGGCCAACCCGGATGGATTACCAACGGGTGATTCCAGTGGTCGATGTCACGGCAAAAATTCTCGGCGCCGCCTTGAAAAAACAGTAATCATCCCAATATACGCGTGGATTCAGCCGGTCTTAAGCAGATCGGGGACCCTTAAATGTAGATCGAGGTTAATTGAGTGATGGAAAAGGATCAGTCGGATCAACCGACAGAGACAAATGATGAGTTAGAGGCGGAAGCGGTTGAAGCGTCAACCGAAGAAGACACCGATGAAGTGCAATCTGAAGAGCCGGCACACGGCGAGCTGACCAAGCTGCTGGAGGATGCGCGAAGCAAGGCGGATGACCATTGGGATCAGCTGATGCGCACCCGCGCAGAGCTGGATAATCTGCGAAAGCGCAACCAGCGGGATCTGGAAAGTGCGCACAAATTCGCCCTCGAAAAATTCTCTCAGGAGTTACTGCAGGTCTGGGACAGTCTGGAACTCGGGCATCAGGCGGCGCAGGATGAGCAGGCAGACGTGGACAAGCTTCGCCAAGGTACGGAGCTGACCCTGAAGTTGCTGACCGATGTCATGCAAAAAAGCGGTGTTGAGCAGGTAGACCCCGAGGGTGAGCTTTTCAATCCTGAGTATCATCAGGCGATGTCGATGCAGGAACGCGAGGATGTGGCGCCCAACACCGTGGTTGCCGTGGTGCAGAAGGGCTATCTGCTGAATGGCCGTTTGCTGCGTCCTGCCATGGTCATGGTCTCAAAAGCGGGTGCGTCGACAATCGACGAAAAGGCTTGAATAACCGGTGGTTGACCCCACATAAGGGTCAGTCAACAAGTATTTATCTTACTCAATAGAAGAATTTGGAGAATTAATCGTTATGGCCAAGATCATTGGTATCGACCTGGGAACCACCAACTCCTGCGTAGCAGTGATGGAAGGTGACACCACCAAGGTCATCGAAAACAGCGAGGGTGACCGCACCACACCATCCATCATTGCCTACTCCAATGATGGTGAAATTCTCGTCGGCCAGTCGGCCAAGCGCCAGGCGGTCACCAATCCCCAGAACACCCTGTTTGCCATCAAGCGTCTGATCGGACGTATGTTTAAGGACGACGTGGTGCAGCGTGATGTCGACATGGTGCCCTACAAAATTGTCGGGGCGGACAACGGCGATGCCTGGGTTGAGGTCAATGGCAAGAAGATGGCGCCACCAGAGATTGCCGCCAAGATTCTGCAGAAGATGAAGAAGACGGCAGAGGACTATCTGGGCGAGACCGTGACCGAGGCGGTCATCACCGTACCGGCTTACTTTAATGACTCCCAGCGTCAGGCAACCAAGGATGCCGGCCGCATTGCCGGTCTAGAGGTCAAGCGTATTATCAATGAGCCGACAGCAGCTGCACTGGCCTACGGCATGGACAAGAAGCGTGGCGATCAGACCCTGGCGGTCTACGATCTGGGTGGTGGTACCTTCGATATCTCTATCATCGAGATTGCCGAGATCGACGGCGAGCATCAGTTTGAGGTGCTTTCCACTAACGGTGACACCTTCCTGGGTGGTGAAGATTTCGATATGCGCATCATCGACCACTTGGTCGAGGAGTTCAAAAAGGACCAGGGTTTTGATCTGCGTAACGACCCGCTGGCACTGCAGCGTCTGAAAGAAGGAGCTGAGAAGGCTAAGATCGAGCTCTCCTCCAGCCAGCAGACAGATATCAATCTGCCTTACATCACGGCGGATGCCGGCGGCCCGAAACATCTCAATATCAAGCTGACGCGTGCCAAGCTGGAGGCGTTGGTGGATGACCTGGTGACCCGCACCATTGAGCCCTGCAAGCTGGCGTTGAAGGATGCCGGTATCAGTGCAGGCAAGATCGATGAGGTGATCCTGGTCGGTGGCCAGAGTCGCATGCCTAAAGTACAGGAAGCGGTTAAGAACTTCTTCGGCAAGGAGGCCCGTAAAGACGTCAACCCGGATGAGGCGGTCGCTATCGGTGCCGCTATTCAAGGTGGTGTTCTGGGCGGTGATGTGAAAGATGTCCTGTTGCTCGATGTTACCCCGCTATCACTGGGTATCGAGACCCTGGGCGGTGTGATGACCAAACTGATCGAGAAAAACACCACCATTCCGACCAGTGCATCCCAGGTTTTCTCTACCGCAGATGACAACCAGACTGCAGTGACGGTGCACGTGCTGCAGGGTGAGCGTGAACAAGCCGGAGCCAACAAGTCACTGGGTCGCTTCGATCTCAGCGATATTCCACCGGCGCCCCGTGGCGTGCCTCAGGTTGAAGTCAGTTTCGATATCGACGCAAACGGTATCCTGAATGTGTCCGCCAAGGACAAGGCGACCGGTAAAGAACAGTCCATTGTCATCAAGGCCTCTTCCGGTCTCAGTGATGACGAAGTGAGCCGGATGGTTCAGGATGCCGAGGCCCATGCAGATGAAGACCGTAAGTTCCATGAGCTGATCGGCGCACGGAACCAGGCCGATACCATGATCCATGCCACCAAGAAATCCATGGAGGAACTGGGTGATGACAAGCTGGAAGCTGGTGAGAAAGAGAGCATCGAAGCGGCGATCAAGGATCTCGAAGAGATCATGAAGGGTGATGATAAGGATGCCATCGAAGCCAAGACCAAAGCGTTGGCAGATGCCTCGGGCAAGATGGCTGAACGTCTGTACGCTGAGAAGGGTACTGAGGCAGGGGCGGCGGATGCTGCTGAAGAGCCGCAGGACTCGGCGGGCAAGGCCGATGATGATGTTGTCGATGCCGAGTTTGAAGAGGTTAAGGACAACAAAAACTAACCGGTAAAAAAGCAACCCGACAAACCGTACATCGGCCATTGGTCGATGTACGGTTTTTGGCGTTAAGCGCAACAGTCATTTCGTGCTAAACGTGACAACACATTCGCAGTATTAAAGAACAGAAGTAACAGAATCGATTATGGCAAAACGCGACTACTATGAGGTGCTTGGCGTCAACAAAAACGCCAGCGAGGCTGAGATCAAGAAGGCCTACCGCCGGCTTGCCATGAAGTATCATCCGGATCGCAATACAGGTGATGTAGGCACAGAGGCCGAGACTAATTTCAAGGAGGCCAAGGAGGCCTACGAAATTCTCTCCGATGGACAAAAGCGTGCGTCTTATGACCAGTTCGGACACGCCGGTGTTGATCCCGGTATGGGGGGTGGTCCAGGCGGATTCAGTGGTGCAGGTGGTGCAGGTGGTGCAGGTGGTGCAGGTGGTGCAGGTGGTGC
>JAHXHT010000054.1:10557-11772 GCA_025656435.1 Candidatus Thiodiazotropha sp. (ex Gloverina cf. vestifex)
GTGGTGCAGGTGGTGCAGGTGGTGCAGGTGGTGCAGGTGGTGCAGGTGGTGCGAACTTTTCGGATATCTTTGGTGATGTTTTTGGAGATATCTTCAGCGGCGGCGGTAGAGGGGGCGGTTCCCGTGTGCATCGAGGGGCAGATCTGCGCTACAACCTGCAGTTATCCCTGGAGGATGCTGTAGCGGGCACCACCGTGAAGATTCGCGTACCCACACTGGTGGTTTGTACTACCTGCCGGGGCAGTGGTGCAAAAAAGGGATCCAAGCCGAAAACCTGTGATACCTGTGCCGGTCATGGACAGGTAAGGATGCAGCAAGGCTTCTTTTCAGTTCAGCAGACCTGTCCCCGTTGTCATGGTAAGGGAACTGTAATCGATGATCCCTGTTCAAGTTGCCATGGACAGGGGCGTGTCGAGGAACACAAGACCCTCTCTGTCAAAGTGCCACCCGGTGTCGATTCCGGGGATCGTATTCGACTGGCCGGTGAAGGTGAGGCGGGAGAGAGTGGTGGTCCGGCCGGAGATCTCTATGTCCAGGTGGCCGTGAAGCCCCATGAGATTTTTACCCGCGAAGACAGCAATCTTTTCTGTGAAGTGCCGATCAGTTTTGTCATTGCTGCCCTGGGTGGAGAACTGGAAGTGCCCACACTGAACGGCAAGGTGATGCTGAAAATTCCACCGGGTACCCAAACCGGCCGGATGTTCCGTATGCGCAGTAAAGGTGTCAAACCCGTGCGAGGTGGTGCTGTCGGTGATCTGCTGTGCCGGGTTCTGGTGGAGACACCCGTGAAGCTGACTTCTGAGCAAGAGGAACTGTTACGCACCTTCGACGAAACCATGAAGCGGGGTGGTGCTAAGCACAGTCCCCACTCCACTGGTTGGGTGGATGGTGTAAAGAAATTTTTTTGAGAACATGGGATTCTGACGGGCATGAATGGCTGTTGCTGCGTTGGTGGACAGATTTTATCCAGCACGAGTTTCGTACGTGAGTTCAAGTTCAAGTGCTTTCATAACTGGCTATATTATTTTAGGGTCTTAGGAAGCTAAGCGAGTCCAATCGGCTTCCGCTGATCGCCATGGAAGGCTGAAAGCCGAGGCGATTAGTCCCCGATAGGCGTAGGCGCGATTGTATGGCCGTAATTGTGACTGTTAGGGAACGATGTAGGGCATACAGAGAGCGCATCCGAAACGCCGTAGAGTCATTTGCGGGAGTCAT
>JAHXHT010000055.1 GCA_025656435.1 Candidatus Thiodiazotropha sp. (ex Gloverina cf. vestifex)
GGTCGGGGCATAACGGCTGTCGCGTTGGCGAGTCGATTTTGGGGACTCGGATGTCCCAAAATCTTTCACGAGGTAGCGACACGCTTGGTCACATTTACATCTCTTTAAGTGCTCAATCTCTCAGATAGTGCGTGACTCACAGCACCTTTCAACCCATGTTATCCCAATCCAAAGTGACAATATTTGTCACAGTCTGACACTGCAGGTCACGAGGATGTCAGCACAGGAATCAGCCCCGCACACAGAAGATAGTGAAAAAAAATTTAACAAACTCCATTAACATATGATTTATCAGGCAGTTAAATCACAGAAAAGCTTGCTCCATGTCTATTGCAAATGCAATTGGCACGTCACCTGCTTTTGATTGGGTAACCCCGTGAAAATTCGGGCTAAAGTTTCGGACATTAACACCGATAACCCATGCACCAACCCAAAAATGGAGCGTTAAACTGATGAAAAAACAATCTGGTTTTACCCTTATCGAACTGATGATCGTGGTGGCGATCATCGCTATCCTCGCGGCCATCGCGATCCCGGCCTATAACGCCTACATCGCAGAGGCACGTATGGCAAAGGTCTCGGATCACTATGATGAGGCCGTAAGACTGGCCAAGTCAGAACTTGCCAAGCGAGCTGCAGTCATCGCTCGAGCAGGCGTTGGAGCTTTGGATCCTGCTGTATTGACCTCTGCGAATCTCGCTGCGATTATCAATCCTGATGGTGTACTGTCCCCCGATGGTCTAGCCGCCTATACCGCCGCCGATCAATCAGCTGCCACAACTGGCCAGGTTGGTCTAGTGGTAGCTGGCGCGACGGGCGGCATAGAGGTCATCACCATCACAAGACCCCTGTACCTTGATTTGACAGCACCAGCTGGCGGAGCGATGGTGGTAGATGCAGCAGACCTCTAACTACAAGCATCATTCAATCGGCCGGAAGCATTCATGTTTCCGGCCTGTCTGTGCCTTTTGTAAACGGACAACATCGCCGAATGAAAGTTATGTACACACGCAGAAACAATCTTATCGGGTACACACTTGTCGAACTCATGATTACGGTAGCCATTTTGGCCATTGTGGCAAGTTTAGCCGTACCAATATATCTCGGATATGTCAGTGAAGCGCGCTTACACGCTGTAAGGCAAAATGTGGAGCCTTTGAGGCTATCATTAGAAGATTTCTTCCTTGACAACCAGACATATGTGGTTGGCGATTGGGTTCCAAGCGGAGCCAATACACTGGAAACAGGAGCCCTTGGTTGGCGCCCTGATGGCGATGGCGACAACTATAGCTACTCAGTCACTGCGGGCGCTGTCCCAATCACCGCCGGTTATTCTCTAGTGGTCACGGATATGAATGATGCCGCAGCATCAGTGACTTGCACACGAAATATAAATACTGGAGCTTTTGACTGTATTTGATCCCAAAAACTCTGAGAGCTATATTCTAATCACTAATCGGATCAGGCAATATTCAGCTTCACACTAAAACCCATGAAGCAAAACACTCATTATCGCGTATCATGACATGACTGATTTTTCAATTTCCCGCCAAATAGCGAATGGCAACTATTAAATCTCAAATCAATCTCAGCGGGCTAGCCCGTTGCATGATGCAGGACAGCCTGCTTTCAGAAGAGCAGGCAGAACGTGCATTTGAAGAATCTCTAAAGAAAAAAATCCCATTCGTCACCCATCTCGTAGAAAAAAAGATACTCAACAGCCTCGATATCGCCATCTCCGCGTCCCGCGGTTTTGGTGTACCCATCTTCGATCTGGATGTCATTGACTTAGATGTCGTTCCAAGGGAATTGGTTGCCGAAAAACTGGTCAGAACACACCATACACTGCCATTCTTCAAACGAGGCAACCGCCTGTTTCTGGCGGTGTCTGACCCCACCAATCACCAGGGGCTAGATGAGATTCGATTCAGTACCGGTCTGGCATCCGAGGCCATTCTGGTTGAGGAAGAAAAGCTTACCAAAATAATCGATAAGGTACTCGAGGATCAGGAAAGCAGCATGGACGAGCTGCTCGATGCTGACCTGGATAATTTGGACATATCGACCGGTGACGAAGATACGGCGGGTGATGACTCAAATCTAGATGTCGATGAAGCGCCAGTGGTCCGCTACATCAACAAGATACTTCTCGACGCAATCAATCAAGGGGTATCCGATGTGCATTTTGAGCCTTACGAGCACACCTATCGGATACGGTACCGACAAGACGGCATGCTGCACGAAGTAGCCAATCCGCCCTCCAATCTGGCCAACCGCCTCTCCAGCCGGATCAAGGTCATGTCACGTATGAATATCGCCGAACGCAGAGTGCCCCAGGATGGACGCATCAAGATGAAGCTCTCGAAATCCCGCTCCATCGATTTTCGTGTCAATACCTGCCCGACCCTCTACGGCGAAAAGATTGTGCTGCGTATTCTCGATCCCACCAGTGCCCAGTTGGGTATTGAGGCACTGGGATTCGATGAAGAGCAGCGAAGCACTTTCATGTCCGCTATTAATAAGCCTTACGGCATGATCCTTGTTACAGGCCCAACGGGAAGCGGTAAAACAGTCAGCCTCTATACGGCACTTAATCTGCTCAACAATCCTGACGTCAATATCTCCACTGCCGAAGATCCGGTGGAAATCCAGGTTGCCGGCATTAATCAGGTCAATACTAATCCCAAGACCGGACTGACATTCGCTGTAGCCCTCCGAGCCTTCCTCCGGCAAGATCCTGACATCGTGATGGTCGGTGAGATTCGTGACCTGGAAACTGCGGAAATCGCCGTCAAGGCGGCGCAAACCGGACATCTGGTACTTTCCACGCTACATACCAACGATGCCCCCCAGACACTGACCCGCCTTGCCAACATGGGCATACCACCCTTCAATATTGCCTCCTCGGTCTTACTGATCATGGCGCAACGACTGGCCAGGCGCCTTTGCGAGCACTGCAAGACCCCCGATGACCTGCCTAAAGAGGCCTTATCGGAAGAGGGTTTTACTGAAGACGACATCGCTTCAGGATTTACAATCTACAAACCTGTAGGATGTGACTTGTGTACCAACGGCTATAAAGGACGTGTTGGTATATTCCAGGTAATGCCTGTTTCAGAAAAGATGGGGAAGATCATCATGGAGGGCGGCACATCCATACAGCTTGAAGAGCAAGCTGAAATAGAGGGTATCTACAACCTTAGGAAATCAGGTCTGCGTAAGGTGATACAGGGCATCACCAGCCTCAAAGAACTCAACCGGGTCACCAAGGACTAATCCATGGCTCCTCCTCCAAAAAAATTTGCTCCCAAAACAAACCTCTACGTCTGGGAAGGAACAGATAAAAAAGGTTCTCGTCTCACTGGGGAAACTCGTGCCACGAATGTCGCCATGGCAAGAGCGGATTTGCGCCGCCAGGGTGTCAACCCGCTCAAAATCAGGAAGAAGGCCACGTCCATCTTTTCTTCCAGGAAGAAGAAGATATCAAGTGGTGATATTGCCATTTTCAGTCGGCAGCTTGCCACCATGATGGCTGCCGGTGTACCACTTGTCCAGGCATTCGAGATCGTGGGTCGCGGACATGAAAACCCTTCGATGCAGGAACTCATCTTGTCAGTCAAGGGGGATGTAGAAGGCGGCACTTCCCTTGCCGATTCATTGAGGAAGCACCCACTCCATTTCGATGATCTGTTCGTCAATCTGGTACGTGCTGGTGAACACGCGGGTGTGCTCGAGGATTTATTGCACAAAATTGCTACATACAAGGAAAAAACTGAGTCGATAAAGGCAAAAATTAAAAAGGCCATGTTTTATCCAGTGGCCGTTATTGCTGTAGCTGTCATTGTCACAGCAATCATCATGATATTTGTTATACCTCAGTTCGAGTCACTTTTTCAGGGATTCGGAGCTGACCTGCCAGCATTTACACGAGTTGTTGTCAATATAGCCCATGTTGTCCAGGATTGGTGGTGGGCCATCCTCTTTATAGCGATAGGACTGGGTTACCTATTCTCATACACCTGGAAAAGATCCAGAGCCTTTCGTCAAAATGTCGATCGAATTCTCCTGAAAGTGCCTGTGATCGGCGTCATTTTGCATAAATCATCAATTGCCCGCTTTGCGAGAACACTTTCTACAATGTCGGCAGCCGGTGTACCTCTTGTTGAAGCACTTGAATCTGTCTCAGGAGCAACGGGAAATGTGATATACAGCGACGCCGTATTACGAATGAGAGAGGATGTTGCGACAGGCCAATCTCTACAGTTAGCCATGAAACAGCGTAATCTTTTTCCTAATATGGTCATACAAATGGTCTCAATCGGTGAGGAATCTGGCTCACTGGATGATATGCTGGCAAAGGTTGCGGACTTTTATGAAGAACAAGTAGATAACGCTGTAGACGCGATGAGTAGTCTGATGGAACCAATGATCATGGTAATACTAGGTACGCTGATTGGCGGACTTGTCATTGCTATGTATCTCCCGATATTCAAAATGGGTTCAGCTGTTATGGGTGGTCACTAGCGCTAGCAATACGAAGTGACGCTTATCAATTTCCCAACGCAGAACGAAACATTATTTCTGTTATTCACATGTTTAGTCGGATTGGCAGTCGGCAGTTTCCTCAATGTCGTAATTTACCGATTGCCGAAGATGATGGAAGCCCAGTGGACCAGTGACTGCCGCGAGCACTTGGGGCAGTCAGCCGAGGCCGAAGAGCAAACTTTCAACCTTAACTATCCCGCTTCACACTGTCCCGGTTGTAATCATAAAATTCGTCCCTGGGAGAACATTCCGGTACTCAGTTGGCTGCTTTTGAGAGGTCGCTGCTCAAGCTGCGATACGCCAATCAATCTCCGCTATCCCATTATTGAAGCTATCACCGGCCTGCTCTCTCTTTTAGTTGCACTACATTTTGGTGTCAGTTGGGCAACGGCAGGCGCCTTGTTTCTGACCTGGGCACTGATCGCTCTCAGCATGATCGATTTCGATACGCAACTACTGCCCGACAATATTACCCTGCCCTTTCTCTGGCTGGGCTTGTTACTCAGCTTAGCCGTAATCTTTACCGACCCCCGATCGGCCATTATTGGCGCCGCCGTAGGTTATCTCTCTCTCTGGAGTGTTTATCAACTATTCAAACGACTCACCGGTAAAGAGGGGATGGGCTATGGAGACTTTAAGCTTCTAGCGATGCTCGGCGCCTGGCTGGGTTGGCAATATCTGCCTCAGATCATCCTACTCTCGGCCTTAGTTGGTGCGATTGTGGGTATCTCTCTAATCGTATTGCGTGGGCGTGATAGAAATATCCCCATCCCTTTTGGCCCCTACTTAGCGGCCGCCGGTTGGATCAGCCTGATGTGGGGCGAGCAGATCAACCAGGCTTATCTGCGCTGGTCCGGTTTGATCTGATGCTGGTGGTCGCCCTCACGGGGGGGATCGGCAGTGGTAAGAGTGCCGTTTCCCGTCATCTTGAATCTCTCGGTGTTCCTGTCATTGATGCCGATAGGCTTGCCCACAAAATGGTCGAGCCTAACTCACCCGCCCTAAAGGAAATCCAGGCCGTTTTCGGTGATCACTTAGTCGACACTATGGGTAGGCTGGACCGGGCAGCGCTGAAAAAAATCGTATTCGACAACCCATCTGAACGTAAACGCCTGGAAGCCATTCTTCATCCTCGGATCAAACAAGCTATGGAGGAGTGGCTAAAAGTGCAGTCAGGACCATACGCCGTGTTGGTAATTCCACTACTCTTCGAGACTGGTCAGATGACACTCGCTGACCGGGTGCTGGTGGTGGATAGTGATGAATTATTACAGATCAAGCGTGTCTCCGAACGTGACGGACTCTCGAGTGAACAAATCACTCAGATTCTCAATGCGCAGGTTGACCGTAAGGTTCGCCTGAGTCACGCCGACGATATCATTGAGAACAATGGCAGTTTGGAAGAGCTGATTCAGGCGACGAATCGCCAACACGAATCCTATCTGGAAATATCAGCCAAAAAAGCGTGATTCCCTCAGTGTGTTGTGGCGCCAGTGGGAAAAATCAGAACGCCTTGTCATTAACCGATACGCTGCAGAAACCACACCGTTCATTATCCACACGCATGCAGAAATTCCGTGTATTTATAGGTTTTCTGAATTTTGGCATGCACTGGGGCCTGTTAATACTAATTTAATCGTCAGCACCAAGACCATTATCGCGCAGCGATTGTTAACAGACCCTTGAATAGCATGGTTTGAAAATTTCACTTTCCAGTGCAGCTTAATTCACGCAGCGGTCACACTTTGACGCTTGCTAAAAACCAACCCATCGCCCGAGGCATCCACCTGAATAATATCTCCAGATGCGAAGCGTCCCGAGAGAATTTCCTGCGCCAGCGGATTCTCCAACTGCTGGCGAATCGCCCTTTTCAGTGGGCGTGCGCCATAGACCGGATCGAAACCGGCCAGGCCTAGACGATCCAAAGCAGCATCGGTCACTTCCAGTCCCATCTCATGATCGGCCAGGCGTTGGCGCAGGTAACCGATCTGAATACTGGCAATGGCGCGGATCTGCTCACTTGCCAATGGATGGAAGATAACAATTTCATCGAGACGATTAATAAACTCAGGGCGGAAATTCTGTCTGACCGTCTCCATGACGGCAGACTTCATCTCTTCATACCGGTCCTCTCCAGCCAGTTCCTGAACAACCTGCGACCCCAGATTCGAGGTCATCACGATCACTGAATTGCGAAAATCCACTGTACGACCCTGCCCATCGGTCAGGCGACCATCATCGAGTACCTGCCGCAGCACATTAAAAACATCCGGGTGGGCCTTCTCCACCTCATCGAGCAGGATAACGGAATAGGGACGACGACGAACCGCCTCGGTGAGATAACCGCCCTCCTCGTAGCCTACATATCCAGGTGGTGCACCGATCAGCCGGGCGACCGAATGCTTCTCCATGAATTCAGACATATCGATGCGGATCATCACCTCTTCTGTGTCGAAGAGAAATGCAGCCAATGCCTTGCAGAGCTCGGTCTTACCTACACCGGTAGGACCGAGAAAGAGGAATGAGCCATTGGGCTGGTTGGGATCTGACAATCCTGCCCGAGAACGGCGTATGGCGTCGCTGACGGCACGCACACCCTCACTTTGGCCAACCACCCGTTGCGCCAACGCTTCTTCCATACGCAGCAGCTTGTCACGTTCACCCTCGAGCATCTTGGAGACCGATATACCGGTCCATTTGGACACTACATCGGCGATCTCCTCCTCGGAGACTTTATTTCTCAGCAGCTTCATCTCCTGCATCTCAGCCTGGGTCGCCATATCGAGCTGTCTCTCCAGCTCGGGAATACGTCCGTACTGCAATTCCGACATCCGCCCCAAATCACCAGCCCGGTGGGCAGTCTCCAGCTCCAGACGCGCACGCTCCAGGGACTCCTTGATATGGGTCGTCCCCTGCAGCGCCGCCTTCTCCGATTTCCAGGTCTCTTCCAAATCTGAGAATTCCCGCTCCAGCCGCTCGATCTGCGATTCCAGATCAGAGAGGCGCTTCTTCGATGCCTGGTCGGTCTCCTTGTTCATCGCTTCACGTTCGATTTTCAACTGAATCAGGCGGCGTTCCAGTCGATCCATCTCTTCCGGCTTGGAATCGATCTCCATACGAATCTGGGAGGCCGCTTCATCCACCAGGTCGATTGCCTTGCCCGGCAGCTGCCGGTCGGTGATATAACGATGAGACAGAGTTGCCGCTGCAACAATGGCCGGGTCGGTCACATCCACCCCGTGATGCACCTCATATCGCTCCTTCAATCCTCGCAGGATGGCGATGGTGTCTTCAACGTTAGGCTCTTTAACCAACACCTTCTGGAAGCGACGCTCCAGGGCGGCATCCTTCTCGAGGTATTTGCGATACTCATCCAGTGTAGTGGCACCCACACAGTGGAGCTCGCCTCGCGCCAAGGCGGGTTTCAGCATATTGCCCGCATCCATGGATCCTTCCGCCTTGCCGGCTCCGACCATGGTGTGTAGCTCGTCGATGAAGAGGATGACCTGCCCCTCCTGCTTGGCGAGATCATTGAGTACCGCCTTGAGACGCTCCTCGAACTCCCCACGGAATTTGGCGCCGGCTATCAACGCGCCCATATCCAGCGATAGTAACCGCTTACTTTTAAGCCCCTCCGGGACTTCACCGTTGATGATACGTTGGGCGAGACCCTCCACAATGGCGGTCTTGCCCACGCCAGGTTCACCGATCAATACCGGATTGTTCTTGGTACGGCGCTGTAACACCTGTATCGTGCGGCGGATTTCGTCATCACGCCCGATAACAGGATCAAGCTTACCCCGCTCAGCGCGCTCGGTGAGATCGATAGTATATTTCTCGAGGGCCTGGCGCTGGTCCTCAGCATTGGGGTCATCCACCTTCTGTCCACCGCGCAGTTTCTCGATACTCTGCTCAAGTGCCTGCTTGGACTCACCGGATTTACGCAGCATTTCACCCAACTCTCCTTTGTCCTCAACGGCAGCAAGCACGAAGAGTTCGCTGGAGATGTACTGGTCCTTACGTTGCTGCGCCAGTTTATCGGTCTGATTGAGCAGGCGCCCCAGATCGTTGGAGATATGCAGATCCCCCGCGGCGCCCTCCACGCTGGGCAGGCGATCCAGCGTCGCGCTGAGATCGGACCGCAATTGGTTCACGTTAACGTCGGACTGGGCCAAGAGATGACGCACACTGCCACCCTCCTGATCCAGCAGGGCGCTCAACAGGTGTGCTGGCTCAATGAACTGATGATCACGTCCCACCGCCAGGCTCTGGGCATCTGCCAGTGCCATCTGAAACTTACTGGTCAATTTATCCATACGCATGGGTAGACTCCGAAACTCTTTGAATACCCCACAAATGGGGGATAAATCACGTCTTTTCAAGCAGTTTGGCAGAAAACTTTAAATCTTATCCGTCTCTGGCCGACAGACTATTCACCATAAATATTGTTCTGCCTGAAATTCCGGGAGAGATAGGCCTGCAAATATATGAAAGTCAATCTGACCACAGATGACAATCCGCTGGCATTTATTGGAGTCTTTTTACTCCTGATTGCGCTGCTGCTGACCATGATTACGGTGCAGCGGATTGAAAGCTTTCGCGCCTATCATTCGACTCTGGCCAATAATACCGTTGATATCGTTGCCCATGAAATCCTCCAATTGATGGATGAAAAGCGTCGTTTATTAAAGCTTTTTTCCAGTTACGAGGCGGAACATCTGGAACAACTGACCGTCTCACCGACAAACCCTGTCCTGGTTTGGGACCTGGAAGATAAAATCTTCAACTACTTCCCGGACTCCCTGGCATTCACGCTTGCCAATCCTATTGGTGAGTTATTAATCAACGACGATAGTGAACTGATTGAACAGCGAAGCCGACACGACATCTTCGACTTTGCCGCCGGGCTCGATCATCTGCCGCAGATACACTCCAATCCCGAGCAGTATTTTTACGATATTATGGTGAGAACCGAGCGACCATCTGAACATGTCCTGTTCGTCGCATTTGACACGGGAAGCATTGTCGAACGTCTGAGAAATTCCAGGCAGCCGAGTCATCAGCTTCTCTTAATCAATACCGAGCAGGAGAATCTGATCGAGATCACTGAAAATGGCAGCCGCCAGGAAATTGGTGATGCCATGCCGATTGTGCTTACGCCTGAGATGCAGGGGCGAATTCTGGCCGACAGTCGCATTCCCAATACACATTGGCGGCTTGTGGACATTGCCGATGCAGATTTAATAGGAGACTACAGTACCGATATCGCCAAACAGGCGATTTCTGTCTTTATTGTGTTTCTCATATCCAGCGTCATTATGACTTGGCTAACTTTCAGAAATAAACACCGACGTAAAATTGCAGAAGCCGAGCTGCTGGCAGCCAAAGGTCGTCTGGAATATGAGATTGAAGAGCGGACCCAGGAACTGAGAGAGAGTAAAGATCTGGCTGAGATCACACTCTCTTCAATCAGTGATGGTGTGATCACGACCAATATCATGGGTGTGATCACCGCTCTGAACAAAACTGCCGAAGAGCTGACGGGGTGGCATCTATCGCATACCGAAGGCTGCACCCTCAAAGACATTCTGCAGCTAAGCGAGATCTCAAGTGACACCCCCAAACAGCTACCTACAAACCGTTGCCTGAGTTCAGATGAAATCCAGGACCTGAATGCAGATCCCCTGCAGCTTCGTTGCGCCGATCGAAATAATCGTGTGGTGCAGCTCTCAATTTCTGAAATCACTGGCTATGATGACAGAGTGGTCGGTAACGTCCTTGTGGTACGTGACATCACAGACGCCCATCACCTCACTCACCGTATCTCCTGGCAGGCAACGCACGATGCCCTGACGGGGCTGATTAACCGGCTTGAGTTTGAAAACCGTCTCAAAGATGCCCTGGAAAGAAGCCGTTCAGACCTGGCAGATCATGTCCTGATGTATCTCGACCTGGACCAGTTCAAGGTAGTCAATGACACCTGTGGTCACATCGCCGGTGATGAACTACTGAAACAGGTCTCGCACCTGCTGACAAAAACGGCCCGTCGCAATGACACGGTTGCTCGCCTGGGAGGAGATGAGTTTGCCATACTCCTCGAGTACTGCCCCATAGATCGCGCACTCTCTCTGGCAGAGGATGTGCGCAACGCAATTCGTGATTTTCGATTCACCTGGGATGACAAACCCTTCGCCCTCGGAGTGAGCATTGGCGTTGTCTCTTTCAATGCCGGCTTCAATGGACTGACTCAAATACTCAGTGCCGCAGACAGCGCTTCGGTGAGATGCAGTGGGTATCACGGATTCGTCAAGCACTGGACGCGGAGGAATTCACCCTCTATGGCCAACGCATCATCCCCCTCAATGATCATCTGGTGGAGAACGGCCACATAGAAATTCTGCTCAGACTAAAAGGCGGTGATGGAGAGCTGATCATGCCGGGCGCCTTCATACCTGCTGCAGAACGCTACGGCATGATGATCGATATTGATCGCATGGTAATCCAGAGCACCCTGGCCTGGCTGCAGGAGAGTCAATACACCGGGCTGGTCTCCATCAATCTCTCTGCACAGTCGATGACAGACCCCAACTTTCTCGATGAAGTCTTCTCCATGCTCTGCAATACACTGACGCATCCAGGACAGCTACTGTTCGAAGTTACCGAAACAGCCGCCATCACCCATCTGCAAAAGGCGCAGACATTTATCGAACGGATTCGGGAACTGGGGTGCCGTTTCGCTCTCGATGATTTCGGTAACGGCATGTCATCTTTCGGCTACCTCAAGCACCTACCCGTGGATCATTTGAAAATCGATGGCAGCTTTATCGAGGACATCGTCGAAGACCCAATTAACTACGCGATGGTCAAAGCGATACAGGATGTCGCCACCGCCATGCAGATCAAGACAGTGGCTGAGTATGTGACGAACGATCAGATTTTAGATCATCTCAAAATGATCGGTATCGACTACGGCCAGGGTCATGGCATAGAACATCCCAGACCCTTGTCCACCATTCACGCACACCTGCCACGTAAAGCCGTTGGTGGCCACTAAGATCTGTTAGCAGATCCTAGGGAAGCTCTGAACGAATCGTTTGTCAGCGAACGTTTCCTCTCGCTTGCTTCAAAACTGCCATGAGCGAAGAAAAACAGTGCATT
>JAHXHT010000056.1 GCA_025656435.1 Candidatus Thiodiazotropha sp. (ex Gloverina cf. vestifex)
ATGCACTGTTTTTCTTCGCTCATGGCAGTTTTGAAGCAAGCGAGAGGAAACGTTCGCTGACAAACGATTCGTTCAGAGCTTCCCTAGCGGTCACACTGCGGCGCTTGAGGGACTGCCAGTAGACAATGGCGGTAATATCGAGATACTCGGTATCATCGTCGATCCAGGCATCACAGGGTATGTTTTCCTTCCTCTGCACCGCATCAAAGTCAAAGGAAACTACGATACGGCCACTGGCACAATCACTGCCACTTCGATTTCACCTTCTGACTGAATCAATGATTGTATGGCGTGGCCGGCTCGGTCACGCCTTTCTCAAGTACTGGAACATACCGCCGCGACCTGAAAAGGTGCTCGGTCAAGCAAACCTTCTGTCGAACCTGTCATTAACAACACCATTACCAGCTAAATCTCCAGTAAGAAACTTAGACACAAATCCCGCATTTCCAAATCCCCTTTCTTGCCCAACTCCTGTACCATTGCTAGATTAACCCTTTTATGGTTTGCCCCGGCCCGCCAAGGACAAAAGTTCATAGGCGAGACCCATGGTCAAACTCTGACACAACCGAAAGAAGACGAAGACTTTAGATGCTGTTCCGACGCATACGTGGATTTTTTTCAAACGACCTTTCCATCGACCTGGGTACCGCCAACACGCTGATCTATGCACGTGGCCAGGGTATCGTACTCAATGAACCCTCCGTGGTAGCCATCCGGCAGGATCGGGGGCGCGGTGGCGCCAAGTCCGTGGTTGCTGTGGGTGAGGATGCCAAGAAGATGCTGGGCCGCACACCGGCCAACATCACCGCCATCCGCCCCATGAAAGAGGGTGTTATCGCCGATTTCACCGTGACCGAGAAGATGTTGCAATACTTCATCCATAAGGTACACGAAAGCCGCGTCATCCGGCCCAGCCCGCGAGTGCTGGTCTGTGTACCCTGCGGCTCGACACAGGTGGAGCGTCGCGCCATCAAAGAGTCTGCCGCCGGTGCGGGCGCCCGTGAGGTCTATCTGATTGAGGAACCCATGTCTGCCGCCATTGGTGCAGGCCTGCCTGCCGAAGAAGCCCGTGGCTCCATGGTGCTTGATATTGGTGGCGGCACTTCCGAAGTGGCGATCATCTCCCTCAACGGTATTGTCTATGCCAACTCAGTAAGGGTCGGTGGCGACCGGTTCGACGAAGCGATCATCAGTTATATTCGCCGTAACTACGGCACCCTGATCGGCGAGGCCACTGCTGAGCGGGTCAAACACGAAATCGGCTCTGCCTATCCCGGCAACGAGGTCAAGGAGATCGATATCAAAGGCCGCAACTTGGCCGAGGGCATCCCACGCAGTTTCACCCTCAACAGCAACGAGATTCTCGAAGCCTTGCAGGAACCCCTCTCGGGCATCGTAGGTGCGGTCAAAACAGCGCTGGAACAGACTCCACCGGAGCTGGGCGCCGATGTGGCGGAACGAGGTATTGTCCTGACCGGCGGCGGCGCATTGCTGAAGGATATCGACCGGCTGCTGCAGGAGGAGACCGGCCTGCCAGTGATCGTGGCAGAGGACCCTCTGACCTGTGTAGCTCGGGGTGGTGGCCGCGCACTCGAACTTATCGATGAACGAGGTGGCGAATTCTTCATGGTTGACTAGCCTCTTTTGTCTGAGTGCCGTTCGATTGCAACGGCACAAGCAGAGACAATCGACTGAAACAGGAGTGAGTCAGCCATTAAACTGATCTTCACACAGGGACCCTCGATCACCACCCGGCTGGTGGTGGCCGGCCTGTTGTCCCTCTCACTGATGGTGCTAGATCACCGCTTTAATACTTTGGAGTCGCTACGCTCCACACTCTCTGTCGTACTCTATCCGATCCAGTATCTGGCCAGCCTGCCCACACTGCTGAGCGAATCGGCCAGTGAGGCCATCACCAGCCGTGATCAACTGGAGGAGGAGCGGGGAAAACTCCATGCCGACAACCTGCTATTGTTGGCCCGGTTGCAGAAGTTTGAGGCCCTGGAGGCTGAAAACATGCGCTTGCGCGCGCTTCTCGACTCCTCTTTCAAGGTTGGTGACCGGGTACTGATCGCGGAACTGATGTCGGTCGAGCAGGATCCCTTCCGTCAGGTGGTGTTGATCAACAAAGGTAAGACCTCCGGCCTGTTCAAAGGGCAACCGGTACTGGATGCCAACGCGGTGGTCGGACAGGTCACCCATATCAACCCCTTTACTGCCAGCGTGCTACTGATCACCGATGCCACTCACGCCCTGCCGGTACAGGTCAACCGCAACGGTCTGCGCACCATCGCATTGGGCACCGGCCTGATCAATCAACTTGAGCTGCCGCATCTGCCAAATAATGCCGATATCGAAGTGGGTGACCTGCTGGAGACCTCCGGCTTGGGCGGGCGTTTTCCGCCGGGCTACCCGGTAGCCCAAGTTGTCGCTGTCGAACGGGAGCCGGGCCGTCCTTTTGCCTCTGTCATCGCCGAGACCACCGCTCACCTGGACCGTGTGCGGGAAGTCCTGATGGTTTGGACCCTGACGCCGGAGCGGCCACAAGCAGATCCCGCTACTGAAGTGAAAGAAACGACGCCATCCGATGGGCAGAACGCCTCGGAGGCTGACGAATGATCAAACACGCCGCCGGCCGCAACTACATTATCTATCTGACCCTGCTAATGGGTTACTTTCTAACCCTGATACCACTCCCGGAGTGGGCACAGACCTTTCGCCCCCAGTGGGTCGCACTGATCCTGATCTATTGGTGTATGGCACTGCCAGAACGTGTTGGCGTCGGCGTGGGATTTATCGTCGGTCTGTTGCTCGATGTACTGACAGGTACACTATTGGGGCAGCATGCTTTAGGCCTGTCGGTTGTCGCTTTTGTGACCATCAAGCTCCATCTCCGGGTGCGCGTCATGCCACTGCGACAGCAAGTATTCACAATCTTCATCATACTCTTAGTGGAACGGTTGCTCGCCCTCTGGTCGACAGGGGCAGCCGGCTACCCGACACCTTCTCTCTGGTACTGGGTGACACCGGTCATCGGCATGTTGCTATGGCCGTGGATCTATATCCTGCTCAGAGATACCAGACGCCGTTTTCATGTCAGTTGAAGTGCTAACGTGCCACAGTCATCAATCAAAGATCACCTTTACGAAAGCCAGCTCTTCCTGAGCCGCGCCATCGTATCCGGCATTCTGGTGATTTTGGTATTGCTGCTGCTGGCAGGACGCATGTTCTACCTGCAGGTGGCCGGTCACGACCACTTCACCACATTATCGAAAGACAACAGGGTCAAACTACAGCCCCTGCCACCGACACGCGGCCTCATATATGACCGAAATGGCCTGATTCTGGCTCAGAACCTGCCAGCTTACAGTCTTGAAATCACACCGGAGAGGACCCCGGATGTCGATGCCACTATCCAGGCATTGCGCCAGATCATCACAATCACGGATGAGCATGTACAACGCTTTCATCAACTGCGTACTCAGCACCGCCGTTTTGACAGTATTCCCCTGCGCGTACGTCTGCAGGATGACGAAGTGGCGAGATTGTCAGTCAATCGGCACCGCTTTCCCGGGGTTGACGTCAAAGCGACCCTACTGCGTGACTACCCGCAGGCGATGCAGACGGCGCATCTGCTGGGTTATGTGGGCCGCATCAATGAGCGGGAACTCGATATTATCGACATCTCCAACTACAGCGGTACCAGCTACATCGGAAAGAATGGTGTCGAAAATAGCTACGAAAGCCTGCTGCATGGACAGGTCGGTTTGCAACAGGTGGAAGTCAACGCCAAGGGACGCGTGCTGCGAGTCCTGGAAAACCATTCACCTAAACCTGGCGACAATCTACATCTGTTCCTCGACATAGATCTCCAACGCATCGCGCTCGAGGCAATGGGTGAATTTAACGGAGCGGTTGCCGCCATCGAGATCAAGTCCGGTGGTGTGCTAGCGTTGGTCAGCAAACCCGGATACAACCCCAATCTTTTTGTCGAGGGCCTCAGTACCGAGGCTTATGCGGCGCTGAAAAACTCAATCGACAAGCCGCTCTTCAATCGAGCCATCCGCGGCCAATATCCACCTGGCTCAACCGTCAAACCTTTCATCGGGCTTGCCGGGCTTGAGTACGGCGTAGTTGGCTATCATCAGGAGACCTACTGTCCCGGCTACTATCAGCTACCAGGCAAAGAGCATAAATATCGTGATTGGAAGAAGTGGGGGCACGCTGAAGTTCACATGGAGAAGGCCATTGTCGAATCCTGCGATGTCTATTACTACGAACTGGCCCGCACACTCGGTATCGATCGGCTACACGAATTCCTCCGAGGCTTTGGCTTCGGACAACCCACCGGGGTTGACCTGGCCGGTGAGCTGGGCGGTCTGCTGCCAAGCCGGGAGTGGAAACGTGAACGGCGACGAGAGCCCTGGTATCCGGGTGAGACACTTATCGTGGGCATCGGTCAGGGTTATTTTCTCTCCACACCCCTGCAGCTTGCGGCGGCAACCGCTACATTGGCCAATCAGGGGCACCATATCCGTCCCCGTGTCGTCTCCCTCATCGAGAAGGCGGATGGTTCGACACAGCAGAGCCCTAAGATCATCGATGACCTCAAACAACTAGAGCCGATTCACTGGACCCAGATTATCGATGCCATGACCCAGGTGATCGAAGGACTGCGCGGCACTGCCCGTTCAATCCGCAGCGACAACTATCGAATCGCGGGCAAAACGGGAACCACCCAAGTCTTCAGCATTAAGCAGGACGAGGAGTATGATGAGGAGACTGTCGCCAAGCGCAAGCGGGACCATGCCCTCTTTATTGCTTTCGCACCGGTAGAAGATCCGCAGATCGCCGTTGCCGTGGTGGTGGAAAATGGTGGCCATGGCGGCTCAGTCGCGGCACCGATCGCACGAAAAATCATGGATCGTTTTCTGTTGAAGGATGACACATGAGAGAGATGCCCAGATCTGCCCTCTCCTTCCAGGAGTCCCAGCCTGCCCGTCCCCTGGGGCTGCTTGCCTGGTTGCATATTGATCTCCCCCTACTTACCGGCCTACTCCTGTTGGCCTTTTTAGGCCTGGCTGTTCTTTATAGTGCCGGCGACCAGCAAATGGTGTTGTTGAACAAACAGATGATCCGCCTTGGTGTTGGCTTCGCAGCCATGATCCTGATAGCGCAGCTGCATCCTCAACACCTACGGCGTTGGTCTCCCTGGATCTATCTATTGGGTATTCTGATGCTGATGGCAGTTATCCTGGTCGGTGAGCAGGGCAAGGGCGCCCAACGCTGGCTCGATCTCGGTATCGTGCGGTTTCAGCCGTCAGAGATGTTTAAGCTCTCACTGCCCATGGTAATCGCCTGGTTTCTGGCAGACCATCGACTACCACCACAGTTATCCCGATTGCTGGCAGCCGGGTTATTGACACTACTACCGGTGCTATTGATTGCCAAACAACCCGATCTGGGCACCGCAATACTGGTGGGGGCTGCCGGCGCCATCGCTCTTTTTCTTGCCGGCATCTCATGGTATTTGATTGCAGCCGTTGGACTCAGCTTGGCCGCCTTGGGACCGGCTGCCTGGTATCTGATGCATGAATATCAGCGTCAGCGTGTGCTTACCTTCCTCAACCCGGAAAGCGACCCGCTAGGCACCGGCTATCACATCATCCAGTCGAAGATTGCCATCGGCTCCGGCGGCGTTGGTGGGAAGGGGTGGCTCAACGGCACCCAGTCGCATCTGGAGTTTCTTCCCGAGCGGCACACTGACTTCATCTTTGCGGTGATCTCTGAAGAGTTCGGACTGGTCGGCGTGCTGGCCCTGCTCTGCCTCTATTTCTTCATCATCCTGCGCGGCCTTTATATCGCCAGCCAGGCACAGGATACCTTCAGCCGAATTCTTGCAGGCGCACTTTCTCTGGTCTTTTTTGTCTACCTTTTCGTCAATACCGGAATGGTCACAGGTCTGTTACCAGTGGTTGGGGTACCACTGCCGCTAATTAGCTATGGCGGCACCTCACTGGTGACCATTCTGATAAGCTTCGGTATCCTTATGTCGATCCACACACATAGAAAACTGCTGCCAACCTAAAAAAACGACTATGAGACAGCTATTAAAAATAATTGCCATTACCAGTCTGGTCTTAACCCATTCAGCCTGCGCCCATACGTCTAAAACCACGGCTGACTTCAAATCCTTCGCTGCCGAGATGGAGAAAAAACATGAAATACCAGCCATCGAAGTCGAACAACTGCTGAACGGCACGGTGTTCCGAGACGATATTATCGCTGCCATCACCCGTCCTGCGGAAGCAAAACCCTGGCACCAGTACCGACCGATTTTCCTCAAACCCGACCGCATCACGGGCGGCGTGAAATTCTGGCGAGAAAATGAACCTCTGCTGGACAGTGTCAGCAAAGCATATGGCGTCCCACCGGAGATCATCGTCGCCATCATCGGTGTAGAGACGCGCTACGGGAATTTCACCGGTCGTTACCGAATCCTCGACTCCCTGACCACCCTCGCCTTCGGCTACCCTAAGCGGGCTGCCTTCTTTCGCAGCGAGCTGGAGCAGTATCTATTGCTCAGCCGAGAAGAGTCAGTGGATATGCAGAGCGCCAAGGGCTCCTATGCCGGCGCCATGGGCAAACCACAGTTCATCTCAAGCAGTTACCGTCGCTATGCTGTCGATCATGACGGCGACGGTAAACGCGATCTTTTCAACAACAACGCGGATATTATCGCCAGCGTGGCCAACTATTTTAAGGTCCATGGCTGGAGAGGCGGTGAACCCATTACCCTGCAGGCTACAGCCTCGGAAACTTCCAGTCTGCAGAATTACGTCGATGCCGGTATGAAGCCTAGCATTGCTGTGAAAGACTTGCTGGCTGGTGGTCTACGCCCGATAAACAACACAACGGCACCCGATCCCGCCGCACTCAGTAGCCTGATCAAACTGGATGCCGGGGGACATGACGAGTATTGGCTCGGATTGCATAATTTCTATGTCATCACTCGCTATAATCATAGCAATCTCTACGCCATGGCCGCTTATCAACTCAGCCGGGAGATCGTCGCCGCAAAGCAGGCTGCCGAGGCAAAACAGTAGCGCAAACAGGATGATGGACTCGATGTACAGCAGTTCTACTAAATGGTGGTTTGCGGTCCTGGCTGTGATTGTCCTGTTACTTGGCGCTTGCAGCAGCGCACCCAAAATCACTCAACGGGACGGTGTCAGCCGACATCTTCCACCACCAGAGGATATTGCCGGCATCCCGGATGCAACGCCAACCATTGAACCCTTGAGCAACTACGGCAATCCTGAGAGCTATGTTGTCTTTGGAAAGCGCTACCACACACTGAAAGATGGGCAGGGTTATAACGAGCGAGGCATCGCCTCCTGGTATGGCAGCAAATTCCACGGACGGCGCACCAGCAGTGGCGAGCCCTACGACATGTACGCCATGACAGCCGCCCACAAGAGTCTGCCTCTGCCCAGCTACGCCAGGATCACCAATCTCAGAAACAACCGCAGTATCGTTGTAAAGGTCAACGACCGTGGCCCCTTCCATGACAACCGGTTGATTGATCTTTCCTATACCGCCGCCTGGAAACTCGGCATTATTGGTGAGGGTACGGGTTTAGTGGAAGTCAGCGCCATCGACCCAGCGGCCCCCAAGCCACAAGTCACTCCTGCACCCATAATCACCGAGCCGCCATCCCCCAGAGGGCTGCCCGAGCTATTCCTACAGGTCGGTGCCTTCGGCAGTCCGAACAATGCTGACCGGCTCAAACAACGCATCGAGGAACAACTACAGGTCAGTGTACTCATAGAGAAGACCATGAGCAGTGCGGATACGGTTTTCCGGGTACAAGTCGGACCTATCGCCAGCGTGGAGCTGGCGGACCATCTGACCCAACGACTTGACCGGATGGGCATTAATAATCCCCATGTTGTGATCCGTTAGACAGGCGTCCGCATTGCCTTGACGCTGCGTGGTTCAATAGAATACCCGCTGAACACATAGAGAACCCGATACCCATGACCTTTTCCCGCCCCTTCCATAAAATAATTCTGTTTCTCTTAGCCTGTCTGAGCTGGTTTCCGCTACAGGCGGCAGTACCAACACCTGCACCACCGGAGATCTCCGCTTCAGGGTATCTGCTGATCGACTTCCACAGTGGCAAGGTGCTGGCAGAAAAAGATGCCGCACAGCGACTGGAGCCTGCCAGCCTGACCAAGATCATGACTGCGTACACCATCTTTCGGGAACTGAAACAAGGCAACATCAAACTGGAAGATACTGTCCTGATCAGTGAAAAGGCCTGGAGAACCCCCGGCTCTCGCATGTTTATCGAAGTAGGCAAGCAGATCAAGGCGATCGACCTGATCAAAGGCATGATCATCCAGTCCGGCAATGATGCCTGTGTCGCGCTGGCGGAACACATTGCCGGCAGCGAGGCCACCTTTGCGGATTTGATGAACAGTCACGCTCAACGCCTGGGGATGCAGAACACCCATTTCGTCAACAGTACCGGCCTGCCCCACGAAGACCACTACACGACACCTGCCGATATCGCTAAAGCGGCGATTGCGACCATCCGTGAGTTTCCCGAGTACTACGCTTGGTATAGTGAAAAATCTTTCCTCTTCAACGATATCAAGCAACATAACCGAAACAAGCTTCTGTGGCGCGACGAGACCGTCGATGGTATGAAAACAGGCCACACCGAAGCGGCCGGCTACTGCCTGGTCTCTTCTGCCCTGCGGGAAAATATGCGACTGGTCTCAGTGGTCATGGGCACCAAAAGCGAGGAGGCTCGTGCCAAGGCAAGCCAAAGCCTACTCAACTACGGCTTTCGCTTCTATGAAACACATCAGCTCTATGCAGCCGGTGATGTGCTCAACCGTGCACGCATCTGGAAAGGAGAGAAGGAGAAACTTCCTCTGGGGCTGGCCCAGGACCTCAACATCACCATACCTCGGCATCAATACAAAAACCTGGATGCCCGACTTGAAGTAGAGCCTAAAATCATGGCCCCCGTGAAACAGGGAGAGGTGTTGGGAAAAGTCGACGTATCCTTAAATGGTGAACCTGTTGCAACTGTCGATCTGATTGCCCTCAAACACGTGGCCGACGGCAACCTATGGCAACAGGTCAAAGACAGCGCCCTACTCTGGCTGGAGTGAGCCCATGAGCGAGGAAGAAGAGAGCCTGCTGCAATTCCCCTGCGACTTTCCCATTAAGGTGATGGGCAAGGCAGAACCCGGTTTTGACGCCTTGATTGTTGAGTTGGTAAGAAAACATGCACCCGACCTGCACGAGGGTGCAGTCAGCAGCCGTTCCAGCAAGGGGGGTAAATGGGTCTCCGTTACCGTCACCCTGAGAGCCGAGAGTAAATCGCAGATCGATGCCATCTACCTAGACCTGACTGCTCACGAAAAAGTCGTGATGGCGCTTTAGTGTACCTCGCCATAGATTCAAGTTTGAATTTCCGGATTGCACCCCCCACATTCTCCCCATGACAGACGGTCGTACGCTACACGTCAAATATCTCGGTTTGCAGCCCTATGCCACCACCTGGTCAGCGATGCAAGCCTATACCGATCACAGACGCGAGAGTGGCGAAGATCAACTCTGGCTACTCGAACATCCACCGGTCTTCACCCAGGGGCAAGCCGGCAAATCCGAGCACCTGCTCGACCCCGGTGAAATACCCGTGATTCAAACCGACCGGGGCGGGCAAGTCACCTATCATGGGCCAGGACAGCTGGTGGTCTATCTTCTGCTCGATCTGCGCCGTGCGGGGTTGGGAATCCGGGCACTTGTAACACTTCTGGAAGAAGCGGTTATCGATTTGCTGGCAACTTACGACATCGTCGCTGTAGCACGTAAAGATGCACCCGGCGTCTACGTGAATGATGCCAAAATCGCATCCATCGGTTTACGCGTACGCCATGGTTGCAGCTTCCATGGCCTCAGCCTGAATGTGGACATGGACCTGAAGTCCTTCAACCGAATCAATCCCTGCGGCTTTCCCGGCCTGACCGTAACACAACTGGCACAACTCTCGAATCAAACCGATATACCCAGGGTTGGAGAAGATTTGGCCCGACAATTGGCCCGGGGATTAGGCTACACTCTGACCTTCACCACCACTGATTCAGCCAAAGAGCACTCATGAGCGGCCCCAACGATAACCTGCCCCCATCACGCAATACACCCGAGAGTCACCAGCGCGGCAAATCGAAACTTTCCCGCATCCCGGTAAAAGTAGAGCCACAGGAGACTATCCTGCGCAAACCCAAATGGATTCGCGCAAAGGCGCCTATGGGCAAGGATGTCAGCCGAATCCGACGCATTCTGCGTGAGAACGGCCTGAGTTCAGTCTGCGAGGAAGCCGCCTGTCCCAATCTCGGTGAGTGCTTTCATCACGGCACAGCCACATTCATGATTATGGGTGATATCTGTACACGTCGCTGTCCCTTCTGCGATGTGGCCCATGGCAAACCCCTGCCCCTGGATACCGAGGAACCGGTTCAGCTGGCAGATGCCATCGCTGCCATTCAACTCAAATACGTCGTCATTACCTCGGTAGACAGGGATGACCTTCGAGATGGGGGCGCCGGTCACTTCTCAGCCTGTATCACAGCAGTCAGGCAGCGCATGCCCCAAACCAAAATAGAAATACTGGTACCCGACTTCCGCGGGCGCATGAGTGTAGCCATCGATGCACTCGACAACCACCCACCGGATGTCTTCAATCACAATCTGGAGACAGTACCCAGGCTTTATCAACAAACCCGACCCGGCGCAGACTATCAAGGTTCCCTCGATCTACTGCATGACTTTAAGGCATCCCAACCCCAGGTACCTACAAAGTCAGGATTGATGCTGGGACTTGGAGAGGGGAAAGCGGAAATCTTACACGTGCTACATGACCTCCGTGACCATGGCTGCGAGATGCTCACCCTGGGGCAATATCTACAACCGAGCCGCGATCACCTGCCGGTAGACAGATTTGTGACACCGGAAGAGTTCGATGAGCTAGGTCGGGAGGCGGAAGCCATGGGCTTCACCAGTGTCGCCAGCGGTCCCATGGTCCGCTCTTCCTATCACGCCGACCTGCAGGCCAATCCACTGCTCGGCTTGTGAATTCTATCGATAAAAGCTACTGAACAACGATAAACGCTACTCTACATCGATAAAGACTACTTATATGCCTGTGTAAGTTGCCCAGGCATGCTCGGTAGGGTGATCCTGAACTTGCGTTTGCCCAGTTCTCTGCCTATCATTTCGGCAGGCGGAGATGGCCGCCTGCCGCTTGCGATGGCAAAGCCACTGCACCATCTGTACACCCCTTAACTTGTTTGTGGCACGCAACCAATGGCGTGTGCAAGCTGAGCAAGCCACCCTGCACGATGCGCCGTGGAGATCGTGTCTCATGTCTCGATATAACTACTTCAACCTCCTCAGACGCCAGGCAAGGACTCTCGCCAACGCCAGGGAAATCAGACTCAGCGCAGCCCAACAGCAACTAGGGAAGCTCTGAACGAATCGTTTGTCAGCGAACGTTTCCTCTCGCTTGCTTCAAAACTGCCATGAGCGAAGAAAAACAGCGCATTT
>JAHXHT010000057.1 GCA_025656435.1 Candidatus Thiodiazotropha sp. (ex Gloverina cf. vestifex)
GTTGTTTGCTTCATGGGGTCTATATAATGATTGGCCTAGAATGTGCACCATTATCCCTCAATCGATGGATTCGTTCAGAGCTTCCCTAGCAATCACCCTCTGCCCGGTAGGTCGACACCCATGTCTCTCTCTTCTTCTTTCGGTATGGGCCTTTTGGCCACCTGCTTGAATTGCGGGTCGTCCCAACTGCCTGTGACCTCATAGGTCCGTTGGACGATCTTGTCGAATTGCTTGCCCAACAGCTTCTGTGTCACCGCTAATGCGACTCCAACAGTGGGGTTGACTGCCAGCGCACCGACCAATGGCAGTGTGGCGCTGAGATGCGGAGTCACCACCACACGCTGATCGTAGGTACGGTCCACAAAACCTGTCTGCCCCGCAAACTCGATTTTTGCAGACGTTGTCTTCACAGTCAGATCATGGGTTTCGGCATCTCCGTCCCTGACAGTGAAGTTCCCCTCAATCTCATCGAACATGAGTCCTTCTGAAAAGAAATCCCTGAAATCGAGGGCCAGGCGTTTACCTAACGCATTCAGGCTGAATAGCCCAATCAGACGCCCAACACCGGGGTCCACATCGGTCACTTGTCCCTTACCCACTTTCAACCAGATACTGCCATAGAGCCCTTCTGCCCCCATGTCGAGTGGGGACGTGGGCCAGTAGAGCTCCGCTTTGAGATCCGTGGGCGCCTCTTTAATACCTGTTTCCATGCCTAAATCCCTTTGCAGATCCCCCAGGCTGGCAATATGTGATTTCAGGTTGAGCGATGTGAGATGCCCCTTGTCGGTCAATCGCCAATAGCCTTGGCCTGACAAATCGAACTTCTCTCCTACCAGCGTGATACCAGTAATGGTGATGCCATCTCTCTCTTTTTGCCAAGCAACATGGGATTTTCCTAAACCCTGCTCGTTGATATAGAGTGCATCCACCGAGAGATCCATCGAGGGGAGCTCTCTGGGATCCAGATCAATCGAGGATCCTGCTTCGGATTCCGTCCCGCTAATCGTGGCTGCAACCTTATCGAGATCCAACTTAATGTAGTCAAAACGGCCGAGCAAAGGCAGTTTCTGCCAATCCCCCGGCACCTGAACCATGCCCTTCACCGTTTCAGACTCCACACCAATGCGATAGCCATCGGCAAAATTTCTGGCAGTAAAATGGGCATCGGGACATGCGATATCTGCAATCGTCATATGATCTGATTTCAGATCAATATCGATAGGTGTCGGGGCGCCCTCTCCTTCGGCATTTTCAGCGATCCATGCAAGCCAGGGGGCCGCATTAAGCTTTTTTAGATACCCGCTTATGCTATACCTCTTACCTGCTTCAGACAGCTTGGGCTCACTGGAGAAGCCGATTGCCACCTGCTGTATTGCCCGAGGATCTCCGGGCAGCCTGACTCGAGCATGGACTTCTTTGCCGTAGAACAATCGCAGATCGACATTTTTATCACGCCGAAAATCGGCGCTGAGATCCATTTTTCTTGAATTGGCAGCCTTTTTTCCGATAGGTGCAGGCAGGTCTACGGCCAGTCCACGCAGTTTGGAATTGACCTTGAGCCGCACTGGCACCTTGCTCTCATGATGTGCAATTTCCAGGAAAACATGACTGTCGGCACCCCCCTGGCCCGGTGGTAACCACCACCCGGGATACTGTTGTTTCAGCTGCTCGAGAGAAACATTCAGCCGGGTGGATATGCGTGTCCAGCGACCCTTTTTCTTGACCTTGGGAGAGACATCCACTGTCACCGCCTGATCCATCATTCGCGCCTTGATTTGTTTTGCGCTCACCTGATGTTCGTCGAAACTGAGTTCACCGGTGATACCCTCCACCTTGAGGCTGGCCAGCTTGACGGCCATGGTCGCATCTTCCAGTTTTAACTTGCCATCAACCTTGAACTGATCGGTCTTTTTCAGTGGGATGGACATACTAATGTGTGTCCGCGCCTCACCATCCACTTCAACCTCATCCAAGAAGGGACCAAAACGTTCCTGCAGCGGTGTCTCGCTGAGCAGTTTCAGCATGTCTGCGAAGGGGCCGATGATTTCCCCCTCTATCTCCACAGGCGCCGCCCCCTTAAGTTCTCTTATGCGAGCTTGTGCCTTATGCAGCCGATTGCCAAGCAGCAGGCCGTCATCCAGGGAGACCTGAAAGCTGTTGTTGACGAAGTGGGCCTCCGCCATACCCTGCTCGACCCTGGGCCAACCCGGCATATAATCGAGCACCAGATCTTCTACACCAAACCAGACCTCGAAACGGCCCTCATGCTGTTTGAAGGGAAACTTATTGAGCGGACCGTAAAGTAGAAATGAACCCGAATTGACATGGCCACTCACCACCGAGCGATCGAGCCACTCCACCAGCGAGTCCGGCATGATACCCACCGGCAAATAGTCGCTCTTGCGGGAACCATCACCGTTCCAAAAATCGGATTGCATATCGACGAACAGATCCGTTCCACTTAGAGGTATCTGCAACTCAATGCGTGAAAGAGTCTCAACATCGTCGTTAATCATCTCCAGTTGGTCTGCACTGAGATGCAGGCCGTTCTTGGTATCGAAGCGCCAAGTGAAATCTCCGGCTAAACGTTTGGCGTTGATCGGTGACCGGAAAAGTTTGGGAAAATTGACACTGAAATCAGAGGAGTCTAGCCGCAGCCAACCACCAACCTGGTTCCCCTCGAAACTGAGCCGCAACCCTGAGAGTCCAGGCACACTTTGCCAGGGGCGGCTCTTGTACCTTGCAACCACACCGCCCACATGCCAGAGAGCATCTCCCTCTACAGGCTGCAGCAAAGTAAAGCCGAAACGGGTCAAATGACCGTCTGCGGCAAGACCGGTCAGGGCATCGCCCAATTCGGCATTGGGAAGTTCAATGATGGAGAGAAAATCATTGAGTTCCTTGAGCGAGAGGTAATCTGCCCCCATGCGCAGCAGACGCCCCGACTCATCGTCCGATTGCCAGGCAAGGCTGAGACGGCCCGGCGGCCAGAGTTGGCCGTCACGCACCAGCACCAGGCTATCGAGATCGACCTGCCAACCCTGCTTCTCCTGACGCCAATCGAGTTCGCTGGCAAGACGGTCCAGCTGAAAAGGCGTTTCAACGGCCGGTCCGGTCATCTGAAAATCGGTTAACTCTGAAGTACCGTGCAGGCGCTGAAGCTGCCCTCGCGCCAATCGCCCCCAAAGCTCCAACTGCAGTTCGCCGCTGTTCACCGCATAGCCCGCCGGCAACCACTCGGTAAGTCGCCCGCCAGCTTTAAGATTCTCCCCTTTCAGGTAGAATCGCCCATCCATTGCCAGGGGATTCTCTTCGCTCCCCCTCAGATCGGCGATAAAGCGAATCGTCTCCGTGTCCTGCCAGCCGATTTTTGCTTTGACCGACAGCTGGTGACGGTTGCCATCGTTGAGCAGATCAACCGCAACACTGGATAACCGTAACGGCGGTCTGCCGGGATGGGACCCCTTGAGGAAAATCTCACTGTCGAACAGTCGCAATTCGGGCTGTCCGAGCAGTACTTCAGTGACCGCCCCTGAATCCGTACCTCCGTCAGACTTGATCCCTTGCAGAGAGATGGAGCCATCGGCGTGACGCTCTAGCTGCAGGCGCGTACCCACAACCATGGCTCGACCCAATCTGAGTTCACCGCTGATAAGTGAATTCAGCAGCTCAATATCGACATAGACCTCCCGCGCATGGGACAGAGGTTCACTCTCATCCTGGCTATACAACGAGACATCGGTGAATTTCAGTGCCAGACGAAACCCTCTCAACTCCGCCTGCATGTCACCGATACTGAGCGGTTTGCCCGCACCCACCTCGACGATCCGCTCGATCTCCTGCTTGTAGGGTCCAAGGTCGATATGCGGCAGCGTCAGTCTTGCCACCGTCAGTGCGATCGCCAGCAGGATCACCAGCCATGCCATGACCAGCCAGAATTTGCCGTGAAGATAGCGGGCGACTTTCAGCATGGCATGCTCAGACGGGCCTTAGACCAGCACCACGTCGTAATGCTCCTGACTGTAGAGCAACTCCGCTTGCAGCTTTATAGGATGACCGATGAACTGTTCTAACTCCGCTAAATGGATCGACTCTTCATCCAGCAGACGATCGATAACCTCCTGTGAAGCAAGTACCAGCAGTGATTCCACATCGAACTGGCGGGACTCACGCAGAATCTCCCGGAAGATCTCATAGCAGGTGGTCTCAGCCGTTTTGATCGAACCCCGGCCTGCACAGCAGGGACAGGGTTCGCAGAGGACATGTTCCAGAGACTCACGGATTCGCTTGCGTGTCATCTCCACCAGCCCGAGGGAGGAGACTTCGGTGATGTGAGTGCGGGCATGATCGTGGGCCAGGCACTTCTCCAGGGCGCGCAGCACCTGACGGCGGTGCTCCGGATCCAGCATATCGATGAAATCGATGATGATAATGCCACCCAGGTTGCGCAGCCGCAGCTGCCGGCAGATCGCCTGGGCCGCCTCCAGGTTGGTCTTGAAGATAGTCTCTTCCAGATTACGGTGTCCCACAAAGGCACCGGTATTGACGTCAATGGTGGTCATCGCCTCAGTCTGATCGATCACCAGGTGCCCACCGGATTTGAGCTGTACTTTTCGCTCCAGTGCCTTCTGGATCTCATCTTCGACACCATAGAGATCGAACAGGGGCCGCTCCCCCGGGTAGTACTCGATCCGGTGCTTGATATCGGGGATGAACTTCTGGGCGAACTCAATGGACTTCTGGTGGGTCTCTTTGGAGTCAATACGCACCCGCTCCACGTCGGGTCCCACCAGATCACGCAGAGAGCGCAGCGGCAGGGAGAGGTCCTCATGGATCAGTTCGATTCCCTGTGCCAGCTTGCTGCGCTCCTGGATGGAAGCCCACAGGCGGGCGAGAAAGCGCATGTCCGACTTCAGAGAGCTCTCTTCAATCCCCTCCGCCGCTGTACGTGCGATATAGCCGCCGGAGATCTCGCCGGTCTCCGCCACTTGATTGAGCAACTCCCGCAGACGCTGGCGTTCATCTTCCGCTTCGATTCGCTGTGAGATACCCATATTGCCCAGCGAGGGCATGAAGACGAGATGACGTGAGGGGATGGATATATTGGTGGTCAGTCTGGCGCCTTTGGTACCGAGCGGGTCCTTGAGCACCTGGACGATGACATGTTGGCCTTCGCGGAGCAGCTCGTAGATGTTATCGGTTTTTGGCTCATCCCCGGTGGTACTGATATCGGAGACATGCAGAAATGCCGCCCGCTCCAGCCCGACATCCACAAAGGCCGCCTGCATGCCGGGCAGAACCCGGCAGACTTTCCCTTTGTAGATATTACCCACCAGGCCACGCTTACCGGCACGCTCCACGATCAGCTCCTGTACCACGCCGTTCTCGATCACGGCCACACGGATCTCTGGTGGGGTAACGTTAATTAGAATCTCTTCGCTCATACTTCCTTCGCGTTATTTCAGTTTATTATTGTTGATACTGAGTAGTTCGATCCCAGCCCGGCTGAGGAGTTCGGCTGTCTCGAACAACGGCAGACCCATCACACCGGTGTAGCTGCCTCTCAACTCGCTGATGAACTGCGCGGCACGACCCTGAATAGCATAGCCACCCGCCTTGTCCACCGGCTCCCCACTCTCCCAGTAGTTCTCGATCTCTTGTGGCGTCAGCGACCGAAAGCTCACCCGGCTGACGCTGAGCCGGCTCTCCAGTACGCCGTTATCCATTGACACGGCGGTATAAATCTCATGGGTCCGACCCGAGAGCTGCCGCAGCATCCACAGCCCCTCCTTACGGTCACGGGGCTTCCCCAACACATGGCCGTCGATCACCACGCTGGTATCAGCGGCCAGTACCGGCAGGTATTCACCCGCATTTCGGGCATTCAACCCTGCCACCGCCTTATCCTGTGACACCCGTTGCACATAGTCGGATGGAGATTCCCCATCCCGGGGGGTTTCATCCACCTCGATGTCGAGCAGCTTGTGCGGCACACCAATCTGTAACAGTAGCTCACGTCGCCGTGGAGAACGGGATGCCAGGTAGATCAGTGGCTCCATCAACCCGCCCGGTGGTAGGGGTGATTTCTCATCAGGCTCCAGGCCCGATAGAGCTGTTCGGACAGAAACACCCTCACCAGGGGGTGCGGCAGTGTCAGTGGTGAAAGCGACCAACACAGCTCGGCTGCCGTGAGGCACTCAGGCGCAAGACCCTCAGGTCCACCCACCAGCAACGCCAGATCCCGGCCATCTGTCATCCACTGCGACAGCTTGCCGGAGAGTTGTTCAGTATTCCAGGCCTTCCCTTCATACATCCAGCGCAATGACCCGGCATCCTTTGGGGACAGCCTTTAGCATCCTTTGCCCTTCGTCCCGAAGTGTGCGTGCCGTATCGGCGTTTTTACCCCGATGACCCGGTGCAATCTCCAGCAGGTGCAGGGCACACTCGCTAGGGAGGCGTTTGGCATACTCCTCGTAGCCCTCCACCACCCAGCGTGGCATACGATTTCCCACTGAGATCAGATAGATATTCATGTAAGGGGATTGTACGGGATATTGAAGGCTAGTGGGGGGCTTGGGCGGTGAAGAACGTATGGGATGTGAATTTTGAGTTGATAATGTGTGGCACGCTGTATCTTCACATTATTACTCCCCTCACTCTGTCCCTCTCCCGGGCGGAGAGGGAACCCTGGTATCAACCAGGGCGGGACGTATGTAGCTCCTAACCGTAAATAGAACTTCTGTTCGATTCATACCTATGGAATCTCTGATTAATTCATCATTCCGGGCGAAGCGTAAACCGGGAACCCAGTTCTTTTGGATCATGGGATTACTGGATTCCGGCATTTGCCAGAATGACAAAAGACAAATTAATCACAGATTCCCCAGAATAATCCGTCTCCTCTCCGCCCGGGAGAGGGACAGAGTGAGGGGAGTAATAACAACTGTGAGCGTAGCGAGCACCACCAATTCAAAACTCATAATTCATAATTCCCATCAATCGTCCTAGGGCCGAATATCCTGTATCCTTGCCCGCCATGACAGATAAACACCTCACAGACACACGCTTCGATAGCTTCGATATTCCCGAGTCCGTCCTGCAAGGCATCCGTGAAGCCGGCTTCGAATACTGCACACCCATCCAGGCGGAGACGCTGCCAATCGCCCTCACCGGAGAGGATCTGGCAGGTCAGGCACAGACCGGCACCGGCAAGACGGCCGCCTTCCTGATCGCCACCCTGAACTACCTGCTGCAACACCCGGCTGACGAAAGGCGCAGGCCCAACCAGCCCCGAACGCTGATTCTTGCCCCAACCCGTGAGCTGGCCGTGCAGATCTACAACGACGCACAGGCCCTCACCAAGCACACCGAATTCACCACCGCCGCCGTATACGGCGGCACCGGCTACGACCAACAGCGTAAACAACTGGAAGAGGGCGTCGACATCCTCATCGGTACACCAGGCCGTCTGATCGACTACCTCAAACAACGTGTCTATGACCTGAATGCGATACAGGTCCTGGTGCTCGACGAGGCGGACCGTATGTTCGACCTCGGTTTCATCAAGGACATCCGCTTCATGATGCGGCGTTGCCCGCCACCTACCCAACGCCTGGGCATGCTCTTTTCCGCCACCCTCTCCTATCGGGTGAAGGAACTGGCCTACGAGCACATGAACAACCCCCACAGTATCGAGGTTGCACCCGAGCAGGTCACCGCAGAGCAGATCACCGAAACCTGCTACATGACTGCCAATGAGGAGAAGATCCCGCTGTTGATCGGCCTGATCAAAGGACTAACCGACGCCCGCAGTATCGTCTTCATCAACACCAAGCGGGTGGCGGACAAGGTCTGGGGCTTTCTGCAAGGCAACGGCATCGACACTGCCGTACTCTCGGGCGATGTCCCGCAGAAGAAGCGCCTGAGCCTGCTGAAACGTTTCCAGGAGGGTGAACTCTCCGTGCTGGTGGCCACCGATGTAGCGGCCCGTGGCCTGCATATCCCCGATGTTACCCACGTCATCAACTACGATCTGCCGGAGGACGCAGAGGATTATGTCCACCGCGTCGGCCGTACCGCCCGTGCCGGGGCCAGTGGCGACGCCATCAGCTTCGCCTGCGAGACCTATGCCTTCTCCCTGCCCGACATTGAAGTCTATGTTGGACACGTCATCCCCACCCAGACCGTCGACCCGGCGTTACTGGCAGAGGTCGATCCGAAAAGCCGGGTCTACCCCGAAAAAGGCTCACGCCAACCCCACCGGGGCAAAGACGGACGGAAGGCACATGGCAGAGGACACCACCACAAAGGGCACAAGCCCAAAGACGGGGGGCATGCGAAAAAGCGGCACAGCCATCATGGACCCAAGCCGCCCCAGAGTAGTGGAACAGAGTAGGCATGGACGATAAGTGCGGCCGTTGCACCAATTCCAAATGCTGTACCTACACCACCGAAGCGATCGGTGAGGCGCCACGATCCAGATCCGACTTCGAACACCTGCTTTGGCAGGTCTCCCACCAAGGCGTGGAGATCTATAAAGACGAAGATGGCTGGTTCATATTGATCAATGGCCGCTGTGAACACCTGGGGCCGGGCGGTGCCTGTGGTATCTACGACACCAGACCACAGATCTGCCGCGACTACGACAACGACTGGTGTGAACTCGACGCTCCTGCCGAAAAGGGATTCGATCTCTACTTCCGCAACTACAAAGAATTGCTGACCTACTGCAAAAAACGTTTCAAGACCTGGGGACGTTGAGCCAGAACCTCATCTCTCCTTTTCCAACCAAAGCCCAACTTCCTCGGGAACTATCACCGGCATCACACAACTAAAGCGCACAGCATTTGTGTACTGATTTTTCATGCGTGGTTTGTATAATGCGCGCCTCATCTTCCGACCCTTTACCCGTTAATCCATCATGACCCTTTCCACCGTTAATTTGCGCGACCGTTTTGGGCTGCTTCGTTCCAACAAGCTGTTCGAGACCTTCGTCATTCTGGTCATCGTCATCTCCGCTCTGATGATCGGCGCCAAAACCTATCCCATACCAACCGGTGTCGCACAGGTACTGCGGTTCCTGGATGTGGGCATCACTTTGTTCTTTCTCGCCGAGATCATCATCCGCATGATTGCCGAGAAGAATCTGAAGCGCTTCTTCAGCAAAGGTTGGAACATCTTCGACTTCCTCATCGTCACCGCCAGCATGATCCCTGTAGACGACAGCGAGGCCGCCCTGCTGGGACGTCTGCTCAGGATATTCCGGGTATTGCGCCTGGTATCGATCATCCCCGAACTGCGGATACTGATGAACGCCTTCGTCACCGCCATCCCACGCATGGGCTATGTCTCTCTGTTGATGTTCATCATCTTCTACATCTATGCCGCCATGGGCAGTATGTTCTTCCATGAGATCAACCGGGAGCTCTGGGGCAACATCACCATCTCCATGCTGACCCTGTTCCGCATCGCCACCTTCGAAGACTGGACCGACGTGATGTACGAGACCATGACCGTCCACCCCTTGAGTTGGTCTTTCTATCTCTCGTTTATCTTCATCGTCGCCTTTGTCTTTCTCAACATGATGATCGGCATCGTGCTGGAAACTCTGCAACGGGAGCACGAGCAGTTCTCACGCGACACCGGTGAGGGTGAAGCGGGTGAGGTGCACCGCATTGAAACTCGAACTGTAGAAATGGAGCGGCAATTGATTCGCATGGAGGGGATGCTGAAGAAACTTACTGAGAAGTAATTGAGGCGGTCCAAAGATTTTTAGAGACCAGAACTGTTCCTTATTTTTTAACGCGCAATTATACACTGACCCCAATTATTTCAATTATTTCCTGACCCCAATTATTTCGAGTTTAGGTGCGGCAGGCAGCACACCACGGAAGCGTTTATCGATGGTATGGCTGGGCTGCACGTTGTAGGAAGCCTGTGTAGCGTGCGGCCTTGCCACACCGGACGGATCCGTTTCCCTGCAATCCGCAGTTAGATAGTACAACGCAAGCCGCTGGTGATCTCTGAAAAGTCGTTGATAGCTTGATATTCCCCTGCCTCGTGCACCGGCCCTTTGGAGTCGGGCTGCAACACCGCCAGCAACCAGCGGATGCCGTATTCCTTAGCCGAGTCCAAGACTGACAGGCTGTCGTCCACAAACAGGGTCCGCTCTTTATCGAATGGGTAGAGGTTGTGCAGACGTGGCCAGAAGGCGGGATCTTCTTTGGGCAACCCGAGCTGATGGGATGAGATGACCTGATCGAAAAAGCCAGCCAGCCGGGTCTTCTCCATCTTCAGCGCCAGGGTCTTCTGGTGGGCATTGGTGACCAGGATTCGCTGCTTACCTGCGCACATCAGTTGATCCAGAAAATCGATAACGTGAGGATGCACGGCGATCAGGTGGTCGATCTCCGCCTTCAACAGAGCAATATCGAGTTCCAGCTCCCGGCTCCAGTGGTCGATGCAATACCATTCCAAGGTACCGAGGCGGCTCTGATAGCGGGCGTAGAGATCCTGCTTGGCCGCCTCTAGGCTGATACCCTGGGCATCGGCAAACTGTTGTGGGACAAACTCCAGCCAGAAATGGTTGTCAAAGTGGAGGTCCAGCAGGGTGCCGTCCATGTCCAGCAACACGGTATCGATTTGGTTCCAGTCAATCATGATTCAGCCTATGCGCTTCGTTGGTTTATTCATTCTCAGCTTTATTTTATCTACGGGTATGGCGTCGGACTCATTTCCGGAGGATGACCCCTTTGACCGGATCGATACGGTCAACGACGGTCAATTAGAATTTCTCTCCACACCCCCGACAGGCGCAACGCACCATCACGAAAACCCCATTCGCATCACATCCGACAGCCTGCTTGACGGCTGGGTGATGCTCGAACAGTGTCATCGCAACCTGGACCCGGTCTCCCTGTTGGAGATCGTCTATCATCCGCAACGAATCCGCAAGATCCATATTGTCTCATCGCGCAACATCGGCCACAGCCAAGTGATCGATACCGGGGTTGAAATCCGGGATATTCAGGCAGATGCCGAACTCTGCTTGCGGGCAGAGAGCCGGGCGCTGCATATCCTTGAGAAGGATACATATATCCTACGCAACGGACCCTATATGCGGCGCTTTCTCGATGGCTACTACCCGATGCGTTTACAAGCGTGTCGCTACCTCGTGAAAGATTTTGGGACATCCGAGTCCCCAAAATCGACTCGCCAACGCGACAGCCGTTATGCCCCGACC
>JAHXHT010000058.1 GCA_025656435.1 Candidatus Thiodiazotropha sp. (ex Gloverina cf. vestifex)
TTAGGTGGAATCACCCCGATACAGAAGCTGGCTCAGACAGCTTAACAGTGACTACTTTTGAGTCCCATTATTAATGGGGGGATTACCAGGCCCAAAGGCCTTGGCCTCCCTAAAGTAGACAGGTTATAGATAGACTTTCATTAGACTGCGAATATTGCAGTAGGCATTATTAATTGAATGAATGATGTAAGAGCAGTTACTGCTCAGTCTTGGTATTGTATGCAACATGTTTAGTGGCGTATTTATTAACGGGAGAGGATGTATAAATGGAAAATATTGATTTGATTGAGAATCCGTACGCACCGCCGAACGCAGAACTTGAAAATCCCAAAGACACTTCTGAGCACTTTTATGTCGTTTCCATTCAAAAATTCACAGTACTATTTCTGTCGACGATAGGCCTGTATACGATCTATTGGTTTTACGCTAATTGGAAAAGATATAGGTATGCCGCAGGTTATAAAATATGGCCCATACCGAGAGCAATATTTAGCATTTTCTTTGCCCATTCTCTTTTTGACAAGGTACAGACAGGTTTGAAGCGGCGGGGGCAAGAATATAAATGGATGCCTTCGACTGTAGCAACTCTCTATGTAATAATTGCGATTCTGGGCAATGTTATGGACAGCATTGCTGTAAAAGGTATATGGTCGCCGTATTCAGATGTCTTAAGTGTCCTGTCAGTATTTGCGTTGTATTTTATTTTAGTGAAACCCCAGCGTGCAATAAATCTCTCTGAAGGAGACCCAGGGGGCATTTCAAATAGCAGTTTTAATGTCGTCAATTATGTCTGGGTTGGCCTTGGCTTGGTGATTTGGTCATTTGTTATTATAGGATTGGTATATACATTTGGTTTGGCCTAAGTATGAAGAGATCCTAATTATCCCCCTGCATTAGCTTGTCTCACATGGAACGTGAAAAGCTATATGCTAAATGACATGGTGTTCTTCGTATAACAAGAACAGATTTATTGAGTATCAATGCCCGTCGTATAACCCCTTTAACTCATCCGCAAAACGCTCATAGATCGCTTTACGTTTAAGTTTCATGGTTGGGGTGATGAGGCCGTTCTCAATGGTCCAGGGTTCCCCAATCACTGACAGGCTTACGATTTTTGCATAACCGGGAAAGTTGTCGAGCTGGCCGTTGACACGATCCAGCAGTGCTTCTCTCTGTTGGGTTGTGATTTGGTTTGGATCGATTCCTTCCTCTTTCGCGGCCTCTTCATTGAGTACGATGAGTGTACTGAGATAGGGCTTGCCTTCGCCGATGATCAGTACCTGTTCAAACAGGCTGTCCATGGCGATACACATTTCCATGTCTGCAGGTGGTACCTTTTCACCGTTGGCCATGACGATGATCTCTTTAAGGCGCCCTGTGATAAAGATATGACCATCTTCGATCTTGACTTTGTCGCCGGTGTGGAGCCATCCTTCTTCATCAATCACCTCTGCGGTGGCTGTACGGTTGTTCCAGTAACCGAGCATGACATTCGGCCCGCGAACCATAAGCTCCTCAGCCTCGCTGACTTTGAGTTCGAGTCCGGGAAAGGGGATACCGACACTGGCCGGGATGTTGTTTTCATGGACATTCGCGGAGATGATGGGACTGGTCTCCGTCAAACCATAGCCTTGTAGAATAGGTACACCGAGTCCAATGAATACCTTGGCAATATCCGGTGATAGGGGGGCGCCGCCTGAGACTGCGATACGCAGCCGACCGCCCAGTTTCTCCTGGATCTTGCCGGCTACCAGTTTTTTGTATAGCGGCCAGAGGGCAAGTTTTGGTGACCAGCCTGCGCGGCCATGAGAGTGTTCAAATCGGAGCCAGCCTGTTTCCACAGCACCATTGAAAATGGCTTTGGCGATGGCAGAATCGTGCTGCAGCTTGTCCTGTATCTTGGCATAGACCCGCTCGAAGATACGCGGTACGGAGATCAGTACCGTCGGTTTAATGGTCTGCAGGTCCTCTCCCAACTGCGGTATGGAACGGGAAAAGGCGACACTGGCGCCCGCTACCATGGCCAACAGGCAGTCCACTGTTCGCTCAAGGGTATGGGAGAGGGGCAGAAAGGAAAGAAAACTGTCCGTCGGGTAGATATCGATGATCTTTACACCACTCTCGATATCCCAGAGCATGTTGTGATGACTGAGCATGACGCCTTTGGAACGGCCGGTGGTGCCGGAAGTGTAAACAATGGTCGCAAGTGTTTCGCTGGGAATGTCGATGGCCTGTGGCTCCCTGAGACCTTTAAGCGGAAGCCATTCGCCGATATGGACCAGTCGCGGCTGTAGTCCCATGGGGTCGACCGGTTCCAGGGTGACAATGCGGTTGAGTCCCGCCAGTTGGTTACGGATCTTCTGCAGGTCCTGCCACTGCTCGTCATTCTCGAGGAGTAGCAGGCGTACACCGGCATCCTGCAGGATATAGCCGATGTTTTCGGCCCGGTCATTGGTATAGAGGGGGACAGTGACCAGTCCCAACCCCTGTGCCGCCATGTCGAACAGGATCCACTCGCTGCAGTTGCGCAGCATCAGTGCTACACGATCGCCGGGTTTGAGATCTTCCTTTTGGAAGGCCGCTTGCCAGCGCGCCACTTGTTCGCCCATGGTGGCCCAAGTGATCTCCTGCCATTTCGATTGGGCCTCGTCGTATTGGACAAAGGCGGTTTTGTCGGCTGACCGCCTGACCCGCTCAAGGAATACCCCAGCCAGGGTGTCAGCATCTTTCAGGTGTATATAATCGGTTTTAGTTTTGTTCATGACTTGTTTATCATTGTTTTCGTTTTCTGCCCCATCGGACATCTTGTTTTTCCCTGCGTGACCGACCTCGTCGAATAATAACATCTAACACCTCACCTAACTGAGTCCAACCCGAATCGGGATGAAACTTGCCACCGTGGCGTTGTTCCAGGATTTCGAGTTGATGATGTTGCTGCTCCAGACCGCCACTGTAGATGGTATGCATGGGGCCGCCTCTGAAGGGGGCGTAGCCGGTACCGAAGATCACGCCGGCGTCCAGCAGATCGGCATCTTCCACGACACCTTCGCGCAGACAGGCGACCGATTCATTGAGCAGACGAAAGATCATACGGTCAGCCAAATCGGCAGGTGGTTGATACTGACTGTCGATCTTTTCCCGTTGCAGCCGGCCTTTTTCATAGCGATAGAAACCTTGGCCTGTCTTCTTGCCCAGCAGCTTCTTGTCCACTACCAGTTGCTCGAGTTTACGGGGAATGGTGAGGTCAAACAGAGGAGCAAGTTTCCTGGCCACCGCGAGACAGATATCCAGTCCGACCGCATCAGCCAATTCCACCGGGCCCATGGGCATACCGAAATCGACCGCCGCCCGGTCGACGGCAGGTGCGGGGACACCTTCGTCTATCAGGCTCATCGCCTCCAAGAGATAAGGCATCAGGATGCGGTTGACTAGGAAGCCGGGACTGCTTTTCACCGGTAGTGGCAGCCTGTCGACGCGACGAACGAAAGCGGCCCCCTTGTCGATGAGGGCCGGATCGGTCTGTGTGCCATGCACCACTTCCACCAGTTGCATCTTGGCAACCGGGTTGAAGAAGTGGAGTCCGATCAGCCGTTGCGGGTTGTTCAGTCCCTCAGCGATATCCTCCAGGGGAATGCTCGAGGTGTTGGTGGCCATGATGGCTTCCGGTTTCAATTGACTCTCCAGGCTCTGGAAGAGTTGCTGCTTGGTTTCCAGATCTTCGAAAATCGCCTCGATGGCCACATCGGCCTGGCCCACACCATAGCCCTTGGGGTCGGGAATCAGCCGATCCATGGCAGCTGTAATCAACCGTTTCGAACGGAGTTTGCGTTTGAAGAGTTGATGAGCGCGTCCCATGGCCTGGGTAAGATATTTTGCTTCCCGGTCCTGCAGGGTGACGCGCATCCCTTTCATGGCACACCAGGCGGCGATATCGCCACCCATGATGCCGCCCCCCACCACGTGGAGGTGTTGCGGCTTGAACTGCACATGGGAGCCGAGTGACTTCATGCGTTCCTGAAGAAAGAAGACACGGATCAGGTTCTGTGATGTCTCACCGGTTAACAGACGGCTGACTTCAGTGGCCTCACTGTCCAGCATCGCGGCTCTATCACCACCATGGGCCTTCCAGTGATCAATCAGAGCATAGGGTGCCGGGTAGTGATCACGCTTGGCATGCTTTGCGGTCTCCTTGACGAACATGGGTGAGAGCAGGTGGCGGGCGGGTAGACTGTTGAGCAGGCGTTGTGACCAGGATGCCACTCGTACTACGGGCTGATTCTCGATAAAGGAAATGGCTGTGTCCCGCATCTGCCGTTGCGGAACCGTCTGATCGACCAGCCCCATCTTTTTCGCCTGACGCCCGTTGATGCTGCGGCCGCTCAACATCAGCTTCATGGCTTGAAAAGCGCCGATGCGCTCGATGCTGCGAACCGAACCACCATAGCCGGGAAAGATACCGAGTCTGACTTCGGGAAAGGCCAGGCGGGTGGATTCGTCGTCACGGGTGACCCGGTAGTCGCAGGCGAAGGCCAGCTCAAGCCCGCCACCAAGACAGAAACCGTGAATCAGGCAGAGGGTTGGGAAGGGGAGTGCCTCGACACGGTTATAGAGTACATGCACTCTGCGAATATGCTCTTCCGCTTCACGCCGGTGCATACCGCTTCGGAAGCTCTCCACATCGGCACCAGCGATGAAGCCATTCTTCTTGTCAGAAAGGATGATCAGTCCTTTTGGCAGGGTCGCCTCCAACTCGTCCAGGGTTTCATCCAGCTCCTGCATGGCCTCCAGAGAGAGGATATTGACCGCACTCTCGGCATGATCGAAATGGAGCCAGGTAATACCCTGCGAGTCGGTTTCGAGTTGCAGATGCTTGTTCATGACTGTGCCTCCAGTAACATGGCGCCACCCTGGCCACCGCCGATGCAGAGGCTGGCGATACCACGTTTTGCATTATTCTGTTGCAGGGTCTTGAGCAGATGCAGAATCAGTCTGGCGCCACTGGCGCCTACCGGATGACCGATGCCGACAGCACCACCATCCACATTGAGCCGGTCATCGGGAATAGGTGAGGGCAACGCATCGAGGCCGACTTCCTGCTGCATATAATCTTTATCTTGCCAGGCTGCCTGACAGGCCAGTACCTGAGTCGCGAAGGCCTCGTTGATCTCCCAATAGTCGATCTCTTCGCCCTGCATCTTTTGTCGCTTCAGGAGTTGGCCCATGGCGTGAACAGGCCCCAGGCCCATCTGGCTGGGATCGAGGGCGGACCAATGGGAGTCGATGACCTTGCCGAGCACGGGGAGGCCGTGACGTTCTACGGCCTCTTCCGATGCCAGCAGCAGCATCGCTGCACCGTCGGTGATTTGGGCGCTGTTGCCGGCAGTGACACGTCCAACAGGACGATCAAAAGCCGGTTTGAGCTTAGCCATTTTCTCCAGCGTACCCTCACGGCGCAGGCCGTCGTCCGATTCAAAAAGCTGACCAGCCTGATTGTATATGGGTTCGATTTCATCCAGTCTGCCATTGTCCTGCGCATCGGCCAATCGCTGATGGCTGCGCAGGGCGAAGCGGTCCATCGATTCCCTGTCGATGTTGAAGCGCCAGGCCAGTTTTTCAGCGGTCTGCCCCATGGAGAGGCCGACCAACGGATCGGTCAGTCCCCGCATCAGGGCGATAATGAGTTGGAAGTGATGGGGTCTCAGGGCAGCCAGTTGGCGCCCTCTGGCAGTGAAGCTTTTAGCCCGGTTCCAGTCGGCCAGCCAGGCAACCATCCGCTGGTTGAGCAGGATCGGGTGATGACTCATCGCTTCGGTGCCACCAGCCAATACCAGGTTGGCACGTCCGGTGCTGATATCGAGTGCGGCACTGTCCACAGCCTGCATGCCGGAAGCGCAGTTACGCTGGACGGTCCAGGCAGGGACTTTGTCCCCACAACCCAACCGCAGGGCGACGATTCTTGCAATATTCGCTTCATCAACACCGGGTGCAATGCAGCCGAGTATGACTTCATCGAGCTGTTCAGGGCCGAAGGGCTGTCGTAGTAAGAGGGGACGGCCTGCACCGACTGCCAGGTCGGATGCCCGAAAGTCTCCCGGCTTACCCAGGGCTTTCAGAAATGGGGTTCGACTGCCATCTACCACATAGACGGCTCTGGCAGCGGTCGACTTCTTGCTCATGGAATTCTCCTCCAGTCTGTATCCTTCCATTCCTCATGCGACGCCCAGCCGATCAAGCAGGGATACTTTGTCGCCGGTTTTTCTTTTCTCTGTGACATTCTCGCTCAGGCCATCAAAGGCATTGACCTGGATAATCTGGTTGCGCAATCGACGGGCTTTCATGATCTTTTCCATATCTGTCGGGGTCAAAATGCCCAGTGAAATGGCTTCCTCGATGACGGCATCCTCATCCCGAGAACTCAGCTGCCCGGCTCGTATGGCTTGACGCAGGGTCTTTTCTATCGGTGCTGCCTCGGTCACGGCAATCAGAGCCTCTTCTAATTGCGCGATACGCTGGGTCTGAATATCGGTCAAATAGATGCCCTGGGTCAGACGATCGCGTGCTTCGCCCGGTCTCAGTATCAGGCGGGTTACCTGATGATCAAGGGCATCAGTGGGTTTGTAGAAGGGCAGTCCTGTGGGAAAGATCAACAAGCGCAACATCCACGCCAATGGGCGTATCGGTAGATTTCTCAGCAGGGCGCGCAGGGCGTGCTGAGTCCGGTAGAGGGACTCATCCATAGCCCATTGCATCAGCGGCAGATCCACTGTCTGCATGCCCTCTTCGTGATATCGCTTGAGGGTGGCGCTGGCGATATAGAGTTCGCTTAGCATGTCACCGAGCCTGGCCGAGAGACGCTCTTTGCGTTTGAGAGAACCGCCCAGGGTCATCAGGGCCATATCTGCCGTCAGGGCAAAGGCGGATGACATCCAGTTGAGACGTTGAACATAACGTTTCGCCGGTCCATCCATCGGGCTGTCGGAGAGTCTGCCATGGGTGATGCCGAACCAGAAGGTGCGGGCGAAATTGGTCAGCACAAATCCAATATGGCTGAACAGGGCTTCGTCGAATGCCTTGAGGGCTTCTGGCTGATTCGAGTTTTCCGCCGCATTGAACTCTTTGAGCACAAAGGGGTGACAGCGAATCGCTCCCTGCCCGAATATGATCATGCTTCGGGTGAGGATGTTTGCCCCCTCGACCGTGATGGCAATGGGAATGGCCTGATAGGCGCGGCCCATCAAATTGTCGGGGCCAAGGCAGATGCCGCTGCCACCCTGTACGTCCATGGCATCGTTGATGACCTGGCGGTAACGCTCCGTCAGGTGATACTTCACAATGGCCGAGATCACCGAAGGTGTCTGGCCGTCATCGAGGGCGCTGAGTGTAAGTTTGCGGGCGGCATCCATCTGATAGGTCAGACCGGCGATGCGAGCCAATGCCTCTTCAACACCTTCGAATTCACCAATGGGTGTGTCGAATTGGCTGCGTACCGCGGCGTAGGCGCCGGTGTATCGGCTTGCCTGTTTACCGGCACCTGTGGAGAGGGCAGGTAATGAGATTCCACGTCCTTCGGACAGACACTCGACCAGCATGCGCCAACCATGGCCGATACCTTCCTGTCCTCCAATCACCCAATCCAACGGAATAAAGACATTCTTGCCGGTAATGGGACCGTTCTGAAATGGCAGGTTCAGCGGCATATGGCGCTGTCCGATCGAGATGCCGGGGGTATCCCGAGGTATCAGGGCGACGGTGATGCCGGGATGGGTATCCTCACCGACCAGATGATCCGGATCTTCCAGTTTGAAGGCGAGTCCGATCAGTGTCGCGATCGGCGCCAGGGTGATATAGCGTTTGTCGAACTCAAGCTGGATGCCCAGTGTCTCCTTACCTTCATACTCGCCATAAGTGACGACACCGAGATCGGGAATGGCGCCGGCATCGCTGCCTGCCTTTGGTCCGGTCAACGCAAAGCAGGGGATCTCAGCGCCGGTAGCAAGTCGATTCAGGTATTGGCTCTTTTGCGCATCGGTTCCGTAGTGCATCAACAGTTTGGCTGGCCCCAGGGAGTTAGGCACCATGACAGTGACGGCGGCTGTGACGCTGCGGCTGGCGATCTTCATCACTGCCTGGGAGTGAGCGTAGGCAGAAAAACCCAGGCCGCCATAGGATTCGGGAATGATCATGCCGAACAGACCGGCATCTTTAATGGACTGCCAGATTTCGGCTGGAAGATCCTGTTCCTGATGGGTGATCTGCCAGTCATCCAGTTGGTCGCAGAGTGCCTGAACGGGACCGTCGAGAAAGGCCTGTTCCCGCTGGGTGAGTTGGCAGGATTTATGTCTCAGCAATTGCTGCCAATCGGGCTGACCGGAAAAGAGTTCGCCATCCCACCAGACAGTGCCCGCATTGAGAGCAGCCTTTTCGGTATCCGACATAGCGGGCATCACCTTGCGAAAGGTCGATAATAGTGGGCGTGTGATCCACTCCTGTCTTAAGTTTGGCATGACATAAAAGAACAACGTACCGGCATAGAGGAGCCATAGGGGTACGGAAATCGGCATGCTCAACAATCCAGCCAGCTGCAGGCTTACCAGCAGTATGGGAGGCACTACGATCCAGACAATCGATCGAGCCGATCCGTATGCCAGTCCCCAGAGGGTGACGAGAATGAGAGTGATACCGAGAATGCTCATGTGTCAGCCTCCCTGACCTTTGGCTGTATTGGAGTGGAGCCTTCTGTCTCTTCCTTACCAGATTTATACGTCTTGACCGCCTTCTTTAGTTTCAGCCGAAAGACAGTACGGTCCTCTTTGCAGGCCGGTTCACCCTCGCGTGTCACAGCAGCAAAGGCCCGCTCATCATCGTTATAGAGAATGGTTTCATCACACCAGGGCAGCTTTCGGTAAACGCCCAGATCATCGAGCCCGAGGAAGGGGTATTTAATGATGTTGAGGTAGGGCGAGTAATCGAAATCCTTGGGTGTGAAGAGTCGCGGATTTCGTTTGAAGAAACGGATGCTGCCGTCATCGTCCCGGGCGATAAAGGGCAGGATGGGGAAATTGACCCGGTTGAAAGCAGATGCAATAAGAGACGAACAGACCGCCCGGGTAGGCGTACCTGCGTTGTGTTCAAAGAGGCTTGAACGCAACTTTCTCGGCAGGATGTTCCAGGGAAAGAAAAAACGGGCCAGGTCGAAAAGCTGCCTGACATCATAGTCCAGGCCCAGATGGTCGAGGGAGTGGGAGACGACCTTATGGGCATCTTCCGGTTCCAAGCCAGCTGGACGGCAGATCCGCAGGTGATCCTGCCGGTATTTTGAAACCGGGACGATGATCGTCCCTTCACCCAACAGGGCCTCGACCAGCAGTTGTTCGGAGAGGTCTCCCTGATAGGCCATTCTGACCCGCTGTTGCAGGTCGGGATCACGGATGTCGTAGATCCGGCCGATATAGAGTGCGGAGTGAGTCCAGGTGCTCTGGGTAATGGTCTTGATCACATTGCTGACCCGGCTGCGGCCTTCGACAAGCAATACGTCCCCTGGCCGGAGCTCGTAACTGAGCCGGGCAAAGTCGCAGAGCGGGGACGTGGGTGGCGGTCCTTCTTTCGTCAACCAGTCCGAGATCCACTTCATGAATCGCTGACCAAACCTACGCATATTGAAAACCCAGTAAAATACTAAGTATTACGAAAGTATAGACCGTAAAATCGTGCTATGGGTTTCAAATAGGGAGATTTGTGAATTTAAAAAATGTGAAATATTGACTTGTTATTCAGTAGGATACATAAGTCTTTATTAGTAAATATTTAAAAAGTGATTGAGGCTTTTCCTACCTTTAGTTCTGCTTTCCAGGAAAAAACCAGAAAAAAATAGTGTTAACAAACGCTAAGATTTATTGATGGGCAACACGCTCTCGGATGCCACCACTCCACCAAATACGACAGGCACCTTCGTCTGAGACCATGCATGGCCCGACGGGATTTCGTGGCGTACAGGCCTCACCAAAAAGGCGGCACTGGTTAGGATATTTCCGACCCAGTACAACTTGTGCGCAGTCACACCCCGGAGGCATCTCACCGGCACGTTTTCTGTCAGGTCTGTCGTAATCCGGAAAGCGCAGTCGGGCATCCCAATGGGCGTATTCACTGCTTACGGTATATCCTGAACCGGGAATGATCCCGATGCCTCTCCAGTTTGCATCGACCACATCCATCGCCTCGTTCAGATGCTGCTTTGCACTGGGGTTACCGCCGGGACGCACTAGCTCTGGATAACAGTTATCGAGAAACCGCCGGTCATCCAGCCATTGTCTGAGCACGGAGTAGGTTGCCGCTAACAGACTTTCCGGGGTAAAGCCGGCCACAGCAGCCGGGATCCGGTGTTTATCAATGACGAACTCCCACTCTTCCGCACCCATAACGGTGGCCACATGGCCTGGTGCTACCAGGGCATCCAACCCTGGCGTGCCCGATTCGAGCAGCATCGACACGGCAGGCCAGGTCAGTCGACCGGAGAGGAGCAGGGAGAGATTGTCCGGTACGCCCTGTACCAACAACGAGGCAACAGGTGCGGTGGTGGTCTCGAATCCGGCAGCGAAGAAGACCACCTGCTTGCTGGGTTGGGCCATGGCAATCTGCATGGCTTCCAGCGGTGAGGCAATGGGACGAATATCAGCGCCTGCAGCATGAGCCTGATCAAGGGATCGGGGTTCGCCTTTGGGAACATTGACCGGTACCCGCAGCATGTCACCGAAGGCGACCAGGATCACCGGCTCGTTCAGTGCCAGTTGCATCGCCTGGTAGATGTCCTCCTCGGGACACACACAGACCGGGCAACCCGGTCCCGGAATTAATTCAATTTCCTTTGGCAGCGCACCCCTGAGTCCAGCCATGGTAATGGAGCGCTCATGTCCACCACAGACATTCATGATACGCACACGCTGCGGCAGGGGTAGGGTGTAAATCTGCGCTAACCAGCCTTTTGCATCCAGTGCCATCAGGGAGTTAGGACCTGCTTAACCGTGAGTGTGCAGTTGTTGGCCTTCCGGTGCTATTTTCGGCGTGGCTGTCTTACCCTCGCGCCTCCTAAGGAAGCTCTGAACGAATCGTTTGTCAGCGAACGTTTCCTCTCGCTTGCTTCAAAACTGCCATGAGCGAAGAAAAACAGTGCATTTC
>JAHXHT010000059.1 GCA_025656435.1 Candidatus Thiodiazotropha sp. (ex Gloverina cf. vestifex)
AGTTGTTTGCTTCATGGGGTCTATATAATGATTGGCCTAGAATGTGCACCATTATCCCTCAATCGATGGATTCGTTCAGAGCTTCCCTAGATAATGCGACAAGCCGTTGTTCAGACGCCGTAGGTCTCGCGATAGGCTCGAATACGCTGCAGGGCGTTACCCGAGTCCTCTTTCTCCTCCAGATACTCAACCAGTTGCTCGAGATGCACAATGGCGGTGACCGGCATGCCGTAGTCGCTCTCGACCTCCTGGATTGCCGAACGCTCACCCTGGCCCCGTTCCTGCCGATCCAGTGCAATCACCACACCGGCAGGTGTGGCCTGCAGGTCTTGGGTGATGTCGACGGATTCGCGCACGGAGGTGCCGGCGGAGATGACGTCGTCGATGATCAGTACCCGGCCTTCCAGCTGATGTCCGACGATAATACCGCCTTCACCGTGATCTTTGGCTTCTTTTCGATTGAAGGCATAGGGGATATCGATGTTGTGATGATCGTAAAGCGCTGCGGCTGTGGCTGCAGCCAGGGGAATGCCTTTGTATGCCGGTCCATAGAGCACGTCGAATTCGATCCCGGCATCGACGATGGCCTGGGCGTAGTAACGTCCCAGGCGGGCTAGACTGGCCCCTGTGTTGAAGAGACCGGCATTGAAAAAATAGGGGCTGATACGCCCCGACTTGAGTGTGAACTCGCCGAAGCGAAGTACGCCCACATCAAGGGCAAAGTCGAGAAAGTCGCGTTGATAGTCCTGCATGATCGATATCCTGTCAGAAAAAATTTACGCATTGTAACCTTTAAGGAAGCTCTGAATAAGTCATGGTCCGTTATCTTGTCGCAAAAAAAACCCGCCTCTGCATTGTCAATCTTGACAATAGTTCGGCTATTCTCTGTGATTAACGCCTTGATGCGAAGGCTTTTAACTCACAATCTGACTCGCCTAGACTTGTTCAGAGCTTCCTTAATTGGCTAAGGATTATATAATCCCCCATCCGTTTATTATTAAGCACCGCCCGGTTTCATGGCGTATCCTTTCGGTTGGTGTCACTATGAGCATCCGATGACCCCGCCCAGATCGATAATCTCTATAGCTACCACACTATTCAGCAGACGTATGCTCATCACCCTGGTGATGGGATTCGCCAGCGGGTTGCCTCTGCTCTTAACCGGATCGGTGCTGCAGGCCTGGATGACTGATGAGGGGGTGGATCTCACCACCATTGGCCTGTTTGCCATGGTCGGGCTTCCTTATACACTGAAATTTCTTTGGGCGCCGATGCTCGATCGTTACACGCCAGTACTGCTAGGAAGGCGACGCGGTTGGTTGCTGATTGCGCAGATTTGCCTGATTCTCTCCATTCTGCTGCTTTCATTGAGCAGGCCGGCGGAGAGTGTGATTGGGGTTGGATTTGCGGCGTTACTGCTGACTTTTTTTTCAGCCACCCAGGATGTTGTCATAGATGCCTATCGAAGGGAGTCACTCGCCGATAGCGAATTGGGTCTGGGTGCTTCTCTTTATGTTAATGGTTATCGGGTAGGAATGTTGCTGGCATCGGGTGGGGGGTTGATATTGGCAGATATCATAAGCTTCAGTCAGGTCTATCAAATCATGGCGGTCATCATGCTTGTGGGTGTGTTGACAACAATTTTCGCCCCCGAGCCTGAGGATCCGGCAGGTAGACCTAGGAGCTTGCGTGAAGCTGTTATCGATCCGTTTCTCGAATATTTCAATCGCCAGGATGCCTTGCTGATACTTTTTTTTATCCTGCTCTACAAGGTGGGTGACACAATGGCGAGCCATATGTCTACGCCATTTTATCTCGATATCGGTTTTTCCAAATCTGAAATTGGCACAGTGGTCAAACTGTTTGGTTTTTGGGCGACGATCGCGGGGGGCTTCATCGGCGGGCTTTTGTTACTGCGTATCGGAATTTATAAGGGGCTTTGGATATTTGGAGTGTTGCAGGGATTGTCTACGGCAGGGTTTGCCCTGTTGGCCATTCTCGGTCATAACCTGGGTGGTTTGGCCGCGGTCATCATCTTCGAGAATTTAAGCAGCGGGATGGGTACAGCTGCCTATGTGGCATTTATGGCAAGTCTTACTAACAAGCGGTTTACGGCTACCCAGTACGCGCTGCTGTCGAGCTTTATGGGAATACCCCGAGTGATTGTAGCCTCGCCTACAGGGCTTATGGCCGATACCATGGGTTGGGTGTCATTTTTTATCTTCTGCGCCTTGATTGCACTGCCAGGTCTTCTACTGTTGCGTTGGCTGCAAAACCGGGGGTTGGATCAATGTCTGCAGACACGCAGTGAAGGGGGGGTTGCCTGATGCAGGCAGAGTTCGGGTATGTGAGCGCTTTTGTGGTAGGCCTCTTGGGTGGGGCGCATTGTGTTGGAATGTGTGGCGGTATCGTCGGCGCCCTGGCCTTTGGTCTGCCGGAAAAGATTCGCCACCATTTCCCCAGCACGCTGCCCTATCAGCTGGGCTATAACCTGGGGCGGGTTACCAGCTATGTGGTTGCCGGGGGCATCATGGGTGGCTTAGGAATGTTGCTGACGCAAGTCATGCCGATCTATGTGGCACAGCGGGCACTGCTGGTTATTGCCGCCATCTTTATGATTCTACTGGGTCTCTACCTTGGTGGCTGGTGGATGGGACTGGCTCGCATTGAGAAGCTGGGTGGGCGTTTGTGGACTCGTATAGAGCCATTTGCCCGCAAACTGTTGCCGGTAAGGACACCGGCACAGGCTTGGATGCTTGGGCTGGTATGGGGCTGGATTCCCTGTGGGCTGGTTTACAGCATGTTGATCTATACCGTCTCGGCCGGCAGTGTAGTGAAGGGCGCCGGTCTGATGCTTGCATTCGGCATTGGCACATTGCCGAATCTGTTCGCCATGGGGATGGTGGCTGGCAGCCTGGCCCGCTGGTCGAAGGATCTCCGGGTCAGGCGGGTGGCGGGTCTACTGGTGATAGCCTTTGGCTTGTATACCCTGTGGCGGGCACTCTGAACGTCATGCGACAGGAACTCGGTCGCTAAGTGGCGATAGACTGCAGACCTATCACTGGATGATTGATGTTTACAGGTCCTTGGTGAGTACGACTCGCTAATCGTCGATAAAGAACCGCTGGCTCAGCTTGGCGGTGTAGAAGCGGGTTTCTCCTCTGGGTTGTACCTGCAGTTCAAAATTGAGTGTCTCCTGATCGGCGATACGAAATTCGCCGATGTAGTAGACGGCATCACCCTCTTCAACCTTGCGCATCGGGATGCTGATCAACTGCCCGCGAATATTCGTGGCTTTTGCCATGACTACGCCATTGCTTGGTTTTCCTGTGGTGCCTTCTTCGGTTTTGATGATGCTGACATTCAGCAGGCCGCGGTATTTGCTGCGCTGGATGGCGTACTGCTTGGCGACTGCAGGGTCTAGGGTTGCTGTGGGAATAGCGTTGTGATGGATTGCGTAGCCGGGAATGGTGGTGCTGTTTTCTGCCCAAGCTGACATGACGCTCAATGTCAGGATCAGCGGGAGTAGAGTTGTTTTAATTATCGTCATGTAGAGCCTCCTTTGGATGTCGGTCTTTTTTACCAATCTTGTGCTTGGAGTGTAGCACGATCATCACCCGGCGGTGAAGCCGGGTGGCCAGAAGATATTAGTCGCTGTTCAAGAGACGTTCTGCTTGACCAGTTTGGGTTTGGGCCGCTCAGCTTGGTGTAGTGGGCGGTTATTGTTGATGCGATTGGCTATGTTGCGCAGTGCGGTCAGTTGTCTTGCCAGCTCGGTATACTGCTCTTGCAGCTCAAGGATACGGTACTGCAGGGTATTACGTGATTGACCGATTTTCTGCAGGTTATTCAGCCGCTTTTCCATCATCTCCTTGTGGTCCTTGATCTGCATCACCAGGGGCTCAAGGGTGTTGCTCAGCCAACCGTCTATCTCATCGTCGGCATGACCGAATATCTCGCGTGCCCGCTCAACCAGGGCCGAGAAGAAGCGTTTGACCACGAAGTTCTGTTCCATCATGGCGGTCACGGGGCTATTGCGGAAAACCTCGGCCTCCTGATGCAGTAGCTCAAGTTCAACCCGGTATTTGACGATTGAGAACATCTTCGGCTGCACCACAGCGAAACCATGTTCGTTTTGAAACTTGCGGTAGATCGACCGGATCAGTTTTCTTGTCTGCTCACTTTGGGTAACCACATTAAGCATGACACGGCGTATCTCCTCGAAGAGGTTCTTCATGGAGGCCTTCATGCCGCTGGTGGTCCAACTGTTGGTCATCTCCTTTCTGCAACGGTCGATGATGTCGTTGAGCGATTCCAAATTGAGAGTCTGACTCAGTTGGTCAGCCTGCAGCTTGAGTTGTTTGCGGCTCTGCTGGAAGCTTTCCACATCCCGCAGATACTGGGCCTGCTCTGTGCGCGTCTTCTCCATCAGATTGGTGATGACATCGTCACTTTTATCGCTCAACTCCTCCAGCTCTTCCAATTGGCGCTTGGTGTCGTTGAGCTTGCCAGACAGTATGCTGCGGCTGTTGTCGAGCATCTGCCCAACATCAGCGCCGACAGTCTCGAGAATAATCTGCTGTTTTATACCGAGGACATCCTGGCCCAGATAATTTTCAAGGTCGAGCAGTCCACTCTTCTCCAGCAATTGGTCATCGGTTTTGATCTTGGCCAGCAGACCTTTTTGTGCAGAGACTGGAAAAACGGAACGGGATTCAATGCCCAACAGACCGGCGGTGGAGGTCTGTTGATTGTAGATGGCGTCATGTACATCTTCGGTTTCACGCAGATCATCCCACAGGGTGTCGATCTTATTCAGGACCACCATCAGACCTCGTTGCCGTGCGCTTTGGAAGCCCTTGATGTGGTGTTGCCAGATTTCCATATCGCTGCGGGTGACACCGGTGTCAGCACCGAGTACGAACAGTACGGCCTGTGCAGCTGGCAGCATGTTTAGAGTCAACTCGGGCTCTGCACCCAAAGCATTGAGGCCTGGGGTGTCGAGGATGGTCAGGCCTTTTTTCAGTAAGTGGTGCGGGAAGCTGATCAGGGCATGTCGCCACTTGGGGGTCTCAATCATCTCCGGCGGCTGTGACTGATGAGGGTGCAGGTCAGGGCTATAAAGCCCCAGGTGCTTGGCTTCTTCGAGGGTCACACTCTTGGTCTGGATGACTTCGCTCAAGGCTGCCTGCATCTGCTCCACAGAGTCAGTTTCCAATGGGTAGTGAACCCATTGCTTGGTGTCCTTGCGTAATTTTGTCAGGCTAATGTCCTGCAGTCGGGTCTCGATCGGCAGAAGCCTCACGTAGGCCTCGTCCCGTTTGTCGTCGTAGAAGATCTCGGTCGGGCACATGGTTGTGCGCCCTGCATCTGACGGCAGTAGACGACGGCCAAAGTCGGCAAAAAAGATTCCGTTAATCAGTTCGGTCTTGCCGCGGGAGAATTCTGCGACGAAGGCGATGGTCAGCCTGTCGCTTCTGAGCGCTTCAAGGGTGTGCTCAATACGCTGTTGGGTGTCTCCGGAAGACATGTCGTTCTCTTCCAGCCAGGGACCATACTCCTCGATCGTGTTGATGACATCCATCTTCCACTGTTCGTAGGCTTGCAGCTGTTCTTGAAATCGTACTTTGTCCATACCCTTTTCCCGTGATTCCCCTGACAGAACAGGCCGTTACCCGCAACACACAGCCCATTGGCAAATGATACGCGAGGTGTGGCCTAATACCAAACCCGGTGAAAAAACCGGGTCATTCAATCTCCCGGAAATATCGGCAGCTGTGTTGGGGACTTTAGCCGCAGGCATTTACTTCGGGAGTGGGGACCGGATTCAAGAATCACCCTTGCACGGGGCAGACCGAAGGTCTTGGCAATGAACTTCAGCAGATGAGTATTGGCCCTGCCATCCACCGGGGGGGCGGTCAGCGTAACCTTATATTCATTATCGCCATAAGGGCCGATTAGCGCATCTTTACTGGCTTTGGGTTGCACGCGCAGGTGCAAAATCAGGTCATCACCCTCCCAGCGGTGCCAGGTCATAGAAAAGGGGTGCTACCGAGCGGGCTGCCAGTGAGCGCCTTAAGGAGGGGCAAAAGGAGCATTTTTAATAGTACCAGCCCGATCATCACTAACATGGGTGAAAGATCAAGGCTTCCCATGGATGGTAATAGCTTTTGTGCAGGACGCATGACAGGCCCTGTGAGGCTGTAGAGCAATGCTGTTGCCGGATTGTAACTGCCAGGGTTGACCCAGCTGAGGATCACTTGGATCAAAATGGCAAAAAGGAAGATATTGATCACCAGTTCCACCAACTCCGGTATGGCCCAGACCAGTGGGCCGAGTAGGTTTACGGCATTTCCTGAGATGCTGAGCACCAGCAGGAGTTCGATGGCTTTGAGCAGCCAAGCGAGGATCACAGAAGCGAGATCAATGCCGCCGAGACCAGGAATAAACCGGCGCAAGATCTTAAGCGGTGGATTGGTTGCCTTGATCAGAAACTGGGAGATGGGGTTGAAGAAATCGGCATGAACAAGCTGTAACAGAAATCTTAACAGCACCGCCAGTATGTAGAGACCAAACAGGGTCTGTACCAGAAAAATCATTGGATTGGTGAGGTAGCTTCCGCTCATGGCAGTCGGTGTCCCAACATGTTGGAGAGTTCCTGAGAGCGTGTTTGTGCACCGCGTAAAGCTTTTGCGAACAACTCCCTGAGCTTGCCCTCTTCCAGGATACCCAGTGCACATTCCGTCGTGCCACCGGGTGAGGTGACTTTTTCTCGAAGGGTGGCGGGTGAGTCGCTGCTCTCCATCGCCATGCGGGATGCTCCCAGTGCCGTCTGGAGAACCAGCAGGCGAGCCGTCTCATTGTCGAGCCCCATGTCAATGGCGGCGGCTTCCATCGCCTCCATGATGAGAAAAAAGTAGGCCGGTCCACTGCCGGAAACCGCCGTGACCGCATCCATCTGCGTCTCGTCATCCACCCAACGGGTGAGGCCGACTGCGCGCAGGATATTTTCTGCCATATCCCGTTGCTCATCGGTGACACCGGGACCGGCATGCAGCCCGGTTGCGCCCGATTGGATCATTGCCGGTGTATTGGGCATGCTGCGAACCAGCGTCACATCACCGCCAAGCCAGTCGCGTAAAACCGTTTCCTGTACGCCCGCTGCGATGGAGATGACCAAAGGCTGGGTTTTTTGCAGGGTCTCCGCCAAACCCCGGGCTACGCTTTCCAGGACTTGCGGTTTGACGGCCAGGACGACGATGCCTGCGTCTTCGATGGCCTTTGCATTATCAGGCTCGGTATGAATCCCAAACCGGGCTGCCATCTGAGCCAGTTTTTCGCTGTCCAGATCACTGACTGTGATTAATTGGCTGTCGTAGCCATCGGCTATCAGACCTGCAATCAGGCTGGTGGCCATATTGCCGCCGCCGACGAATGTGAGTTTGCTGCTTGTCATCGTTGTGTTTATTTCTATCGATGCTTGTATTGAAGTTAGTGATTATACCCACGTGGGCCGAAAATTGCGGTGCCGATTCGAATGATCGTGGCGCCCTCGGTAATGGCGGCCTCCAGATCATTCGACATGCCCATGGATAGGGTTTCAAGGGGTAGTTGTGGACTGGATAGGCGGTCACGCAAGCTGCGGAGCAGCCGGAAAGGGTGGGCCATATCTGAATCTCCCTCAGCAGGTGCCGGAATAGTCATCAATCCGCGTATCTGTAGGTTGGGTAGGGATGCGTAGTCCATCAGAAGTGAGGATAGAGATTCAGGGCTGTGGCCATCCTTGCTGGTTTCTCCACTGGTGTTGACCTGTAGGCAAATATTGAGTGGGGGGAGGTGTGGCGGACGCTGTTCACTGAGTCGTCTGGCGTGTTTGAGGCTGGCTACACTGTGTATCCAATCAAAGTGTTCTGCGATGGAGCGGGTTTTGTTGCTCTGAATGCGGCCAATGAAATGCCACTCCAGAGGGAGATCGCGCAGTTGTTTAATCTTTTCCTCCGCTTCCTGCAGATAATTCTCACCGAATCGAAACTGACCCAACGCTGCCAGTCCACGTATCTCATCTGCCGTTCGGGTTTTACTCACTGCTAACAGATGAGTATCGGACTTCCGGCCACAGGCTGCCTCAGCCTGTCGGACGCGCTTTCGCAAGGCCTGGTAGCGCTGTCCGAGCAGATCATTGGTGGGTATTTCGGGATCGATCACGTCTGAAATAAAAAAGTTGCCGTTGGAACAGATTTTTCGTTACCTGCCTAGTATATTACTTCCTAGCCATATAAGACGCTAACGAGGTCGGCTTAGTCTGGTTAACTGTGCCATGCCGGCTCAACCTATGGCCGTGTGCCTACTAAACTTATCAGGCATTGGGTCGATATGACTAGAAATAAGTTGCATCAGTTTCATCATGGGGGAATGAATGGATATCGCTGAATTACTCGCTTTCAGTGTGAAGCACAATGCCTCGGACCTGCATCTCTCTGCAGGATTGCCGCCGATGATCCGTGTGGATGGCGACATCCGCCGAATCAATGTGCCGGCGTTGGAGCATAAAGTGGTGCATGCCCTGGTGTATGACATCATGAACGACAAACAGCGCAAGGACTTTGAGGAGTTTCTCGAGACAGACTTCTCCTTCGAGATCCCTGGCCTGGCACGTTTTCGTGTTAATGCCTTCAATCAGGCTCGCGGTGCCTCAGCGGTGTTTCGTACCATCCCTTCTAAGGTTTTGACCCTGGAGGATCTTGGTTGTCCTCAGACCTTCAAGGAGATCGTGGATGTTCCCCGTGGCCTGGTACTGGTGACTGGGCCGACCGGTTCGGGTAAGTCAACTACCTTGGCCGCTATGATGGATTACAAGAATGACAACGACTACTCGCATGTTCTCACCATTGAGGATCCCATCGAGTTCGTACACGCCAGTAAGAAATGTTTGATCAACCAGCGCGAGGTACACAGAGACACCCTGGGATTCGCCGAGGCGTTGCGTTCCGCCTTGCGTGAGGATCCGGACATCATCCTGGTGGGCGAGTTGCGTGATCTGGAGACCATCCGTCTGGCATTGACAGCGGCGGAGACCGGACATCTGGTTTTCGGTACGCTACATACCAGTTCCGCGGCGAAGACCATCGACCGAATTATCGATGTATTTCCCGCCGGTGAAAAATCTATGGTGCGTTCCATGCTGTCGGAGTCTTTGCGGTCAGTTATCGCACAGACGCTGTTGAAGAAGATCGGTGGTGGTCGAATCGCTGCCTGGGAGATCATGGTAGGTACGCCGGCTATCCGTAATCTGATCCGTGAAGATAAGGTGGCGCAGATGTATTCCGCCATCCAGACAGGTCAGGCTCACGGTATGCAGACGATGGATCAGGCGCTCAAAGAACTCGTACAGAAAGGTATTGTCAGCCGTCTGGATGCCAAGGCAAAGGCGCAGAACAAAGAGCAGATGTAATTACTCTGTACGGTGAGCAGGGTATCTACGAAAGATAAAGAATGACGAAGAGGATTTAATTATGGAACTGGGTCCGCTGCTGTCCATGATGGTCAAGAACAAGGCGTCCGATCTCTTCATTACGGCCGGTCGTGAGCCGTCCATGAAGGTGGACGGTAAGATACACCCGGTCAACAAAATGTCGTTTACGCCCAAACAGACGAAGTCGTTGGCCTATAGCATCATGACTGATGCCCAACAAAAAGAGTTCGATGAGACCAACGAGTGTAACTTCGCCATCAGTGCCAAGGGCATCGGCCGATTTCGTGTCAGCGCTTTTATCCAGCGCGATGCAGTGGGTATGGTTCTGCGCCGCATAGAGAACCGCATACCCACCCTCGAGTCACTCTATCTGCCACCGATTTTACAAGACCTCTCCATGGCCAAGCGCGGTTTGGTCATTTTTGTGGGCGCTACAGGCACCGGTAAATCTACTTCCCTGGCATCCATGATTGGCTATCGTAATACCCGGGGTGACGGCCACATCATCAGTATTGAAGATCCCATCGAATATATTCACGATCACAACAGCTGCATCATTACCCAGCGTGAGGTGGGAATAGATACTGAATCCTATGAGGTGGCACTGAAGAATACCTTGCGGCAGGCACCGGATGTGATCCTGATTGGTGAGATCCGAACCCGCCAAACCATGGAGCATGCTATATCGTTTGCCGAGACGGGCCATCTCTGTCTCTCGACCCTACATGCGAACAATGCCAACCAGGCACTGGATCGCATCATCCACTTTTTTCCCGAGGATGCCAGGGACCAGATCTTCATGGATCTCTCCCTCAATCTGAAAGCCATCGTGGCTCAGCAGCTGATTCCAAAGGCGGATGGTACGGGGCGACGGGCTGCGATCGAGGTCATGCTCAACACGCCGTTGGCGGCAGAGTTGATCAGAAAAGGCGAGATCCACAAACTGAAAGAGTTGATGAAGCGTTCTACAGAACACGGCATGAATACTTTCGATCAGCACCTCTATCAGCTCTATGAAGAGGGGGTCATCAGCTACGAGAATGCCCTGGCCTATGCCGATTCAGCCAATGATGTCCGCTTGATGATCAAGCTGGGTGCCAGTCGCGCCAAGGATGCCTTGGTGGATGGATGGCCTCGATGGGATTACGCTGATGGACGGTAAATAAAGCGGGGCATCAGAACCCCGCCATTGCAGACTGAGTCAACAGGCGCTCCTGATCACTGCAAGAAGCGCGCTTTTTCTCAGTTCTCTGTCTGTTGGTCTGGTTATCCGCCCAGATACTTCTGTGCCATCTGGTACTGTTTTTCCGCCTCATTGGCGACACCGCCCTCATCATTGAGGATCATTTCGCAGTTTTTCGCCATGCGGGCCTGCATGGCCGCTTTCCAGGCATTGTTTCCCTTTGCGCCTGTTTGATCTTCAGGTGCGAGGCTTGCAGCGGCGGCTGCGGCAACAAAATGTTCTGTTTGTTCCGCCCAGTCTGCATCGCTGCCACAAGCCGTGTAGCTCTGTGTTGCGAAGGCCTTGACCGATTTATACGATTCTTCCAACGCCTGGGGAGTCGTACCCGCATCAGCCGCCGCTTCCAGCGCTCGCTGATCGCCATGGAAGGCTGAAAGCCGAGGCGATTAGTCCCCGATAGGCGTAGGCGCGGTTGTATGGCCGTAATTGTGACTGT
>JAHXHT010000060.1 GCA_025656435.1 Candidatus Thiodiazotropha sp. (ex Gloverina cf. vestifex)
AATGCACTGTTTTTCTTCGCTCATGGCAGTTTTGAAGCAAGCGAGAGGAAACGTTCGCTGACAAACGATTCGTTCAGAGCTTCCCTAGGCGTTTGGCCTGTAATAACAATCCCTTGACCGGAATTCGTCCACAGGCATCCTCATAGCCAAGCTTTTCGGGATGGAGCGAGGCAATCGCTTCTGAGGTCGCCTGATCCATCTGTTTGGCAGTCAGGTAATCATGATAATGACTCAAATCAGAACTGATGACGATCAGTGTCTCCGGGCCTCCCCATAGCCGTTCCAGCACCTCTGCCACGGCTTCGCCACTGGCATCACCCACTACCAACGGGATCAACTCAAAATCTTCCAGTAACATTTGCAGGAAAGGCAGTTGCACTTCCAGCGAGTGTTCTTCCGCATGTGCCTCATCTAGCCTGATGACTTGCTTCATACCGTCAAGCTGCGCTACTGCCCCCCTATCGATGGGAATATTCCCTAGAGGTGTACGAAATTGCGAGAAACCCGGGGCAGCAAGGCCTTTAAAAGCCACCCGGTGAGACGGTCCCAACAATACCACGCGGCATATCAGCTTGTTGCTTGCTGCCAATCTCGCATAGACACTGGCAGCCACCGGACCAGAATAGATATAGCCAGCGTGTGGCACGATGATCGCCTTCGGTAGCATGCCGGCAGTGGGCGCATCTGATAGGAAATCCTCTACCATATGTCGCAGGACTTCGGGTTCAGCAGGATAAAAAAGGCCTGCAACGGCTGGCTCTCTGACACTTGCTGTCATCGTAAGCTTCCTCTCATCTACACAGCCAATCTCACCGGCTGACGACGGGCGCCCCAATGACCAGGATGCTGCTCAAAACGATCCGCCACGGGTGTACCACAATGTTCACACTCGCCCTTCATGTCCAGATGCCACTCACCCAATTCATACCCATCTCGCTGGATCAGTAATTCACCACAGTGATGGCACCAAGCCGAGGACGCTTCCCGATCATGCACATTACCCACATAGGCATAGCGCACACCTTTTTCCCGGGCAATGTTTCTCGCGCGGATCAGTGTGTCATGGGGTGTTGAGGGATAATCCCTCATCTTCCAGTCCGGGTGAAAAGCAGTGAAATGCATGGGCACATCGGGACCCAGCTCTTCCACAACCCACTGGGTCATGGTGTGTATTTCCTCATCAGAGTCGTTCTCACCCGGAATCAACAGTGTTGTCAGCTCGAACCAGACGGAGGTTTCGTGTTTGAGATATTTCAGTGTCTCCAACACTGGCGCCAGATGGGCGCCGGTTAATTTATGGTAGAACGCTTCATTAAATGACTTGAGATCCACGTTGGCCGCATCCATGTGGCGATAGAATGCCTCCCTGGGCTCAGCGCAAACATAGCCTGCGGTGACAGCAACCGATTTAATGTCGCGTTCCCGACAAGCCATTGCCACATCGATGGCGTATTCATGGAAGATCACTGGATCGTTATAGGTGTAGGCCACGCTTCGGCAACCCAGCTTTTCAGCTGTCACCGCGATAGTCTCAGGGCTCGCTTGATCGGCCAGAGTATGCATCTCCCGGGATTTGCTGATGTCCCAATTCTGGCAGAACTTGCACGCCAGATTGCAACCGGCAGTGCCAAAGGATAAAACAGGGGTACCAGGCAGAAGATGGTTGAGTGGTTTTTTTTCAATGGGATCGATGCAAAAACCACTGGAAAGACCATAGGTATTCAGTACGATTGCACCCTGATAATTTTCCCGGACGAAGCAGAATCCCTGCTTGCCCTCTTTCAGTTTGCAATAGCGTGGACACAGATCGCATTGTACCCTGTCGTCCGAGAGCTTATGCCAATAATGTGTCGGAAAATGGGTGGGCATGGGACCTCCTTGATTGAGATCACTTCTAACTTAAATATAGTCTTTTACACATAGAAAATACTCACCTCGTCTTAGGGCCTGTTAACTGGCCCTAGTCATTTTTGCCAGACCAATGACCGCCTGCCCCAGAGAGAGCCCCCCATCATTCGTGGGTATGAGACTGTGGGTCAACACACGAAACCCATCCTCACTCAACCGCTTATGAACTAACTCGAAAAGGGTTCGGTTCTGAAACACTCCACCTGACAGCGCCATGGTCTCAACATTTGATCTCTCCGCCAGCTGAATCGCCATTACTGAGACGGCCGAAGCCAGACCCAAGTGAAAGCGCCATGCGAGAATCTCGGCTGCAATCCCAGCCTCCAGGTCCTCAAGGAGCATCTGCCAGAGAGTTGCAGCATCGAGCTGCCAAACCGCCTGATACTCATCGATTTTTAGCATATAGCCCGTAACATCATGCTGTCGGCCAGCCAATGCCATTGCTTCCAACTCAATAGCCGCTTGTCCTTCGTAGCTGATCGACTCCCGACAAATACCCAATAGCGCTGCCACCCCGTCAAACAGACGGCCACAGGAACTGCTGAGAGGTGAATTGATCTCGCCCGTTATCATCTGCGTCAATGTCTTGACCGGCTGACGGCTTAGCCACTGGACCGGCTCAAGTTCACCCCATTGACTCACAACCCGCTCCCATCCAAACGCCGTGTGAAGATGGCTGAAAGCATTCCGTCAGGGCTGGCGTATCGCCTGTGTGCCACCGGGCAATGCAATCGGCTTGAGTGATCCCAACCGATGAAAGACGTGATAATCGGCAAGCAAAAACTCCCCACCCCAAATAGTACCGTCTCCACCATAGCCTGAACCATCCAGGGCGATACCCAATACCTTCCCACCTGTCAGCGGCCACCCATTTTCAGCCAGGACACTAGCGATATGGGCATGATGGTGTTGCACTTGTATCAGTGACAGGCCTTGCTGGTCTGCCAGTTCCCTGGCCCTGTGTGAGGATCGATAGTTGGGGTGAAGATCAGCCACCAAACAGGCAGGCCTGTGCTCGTAGAGATCCGCATAGAGGTCCAGATTCTTCAAATAGTCCTGGTAGGAGATGAGATTCTCCAGGTCTCCCAGATGTTGAGGTACCACAACCCCACCCTGTTTTACCAAACAGAAGGTATTTTTCAATTCACCGCCCAGGGCAAGTAGCGATGTGGTTTCAGGGAACCCATCAGGGAGAGGAATCGGGGCTGGCGCATACCCCCTTGCCCTTCGCAGCAACCTCGGTTGACCAGCCATCACTCTTGCAACCGAGTCGTCCACCCGATTCGTGATCTCCCGATCGTTGAGCAAAAATCCATCCGCCAGTGGCTGCAACCGATCTGCCGCCTCCCGGCTGTCGATACATTGTGGTTCCTCGATTCGATTTCCGCTCGTCATGACCAGAGGTCGATCCCACTCCTTCATCAGCAGATGGTGTAGCGGCGTATAGGGCAACATGAATCCAAGACTGGTCTGAGACGGGGCTACACCTTCAGGCAGTGGCTCAACTTCAGCTCTCTGCATGAGGACAATGGGAGCAGCCGGCGATTGCAGCAACGCTGCTTCCTTATCTGATACCTCGCAATATCGCCTGATCACCGAAAGCCCTCTCGCCATCAGCGCAAAGGGTTTGTGATAACGTCCCTTACGCTCGCGCAAACGGGAAACAGCATCAGCATCGGTGGCATCACAGGTGAGATGGAAACCACCAATCCCTTTGATTGCCAAGATTTTTCCCTGTTTGAGCATGCTACTCGCTGTCTCTATAGCATCTGCTGTATCCGACTCGCCTGACACTTTTACTCCATTGCTGTCCACCAGCCAGACTTTAGGACCACATACCGAACAGGCATTGGGTTGGGTATGAAAGCGCCTGTCTGCGGGATTTTCATACTCTTCCTGACAGGCCGGACACATGGGAAAGTGGCGCATGCTGGTGTTGCTGCGATCATAGGGAATCCGTTCGACGATGCTCAGGCGTGGACCGCAATGGGTACAGTTTGTGAAGGCGTAGCGGTAACGCCGGTTGATTGAATCGTCGATCTCATCCTGGCAGGCGGGGCAAACAGCCGCATCCGGCACCACACCGGTACGAACTTCACCACGGCGGCTCTCCCGGATAAGAAATTTGTCAGATTCCGGGAAGGCATCAACGCGACTGCGTTCGATGGCATCGATTCTTGCCAGGGGGGGTGGCTCCTCGGTAAGCCGTTGGCAGAAGGCGTCAATCTGTCCAGGTGACCCACTGACGTGGATCTCTACACCCTGACTATCGTTCCAGACCTCACCCCGCAGCCCTGATGCTTGTGCCATGCGCCAGACTGTTGGGCGAAAACCGACCCCTTGTACCAGGCCACGCACACAGATACGCTCGGCAATATTCCCATTAGACATGACAGCAGTGTCGCAGATGTCGGCATAGTGTCAAAATGGTCTGATACATTTAACGCTCTGCATTCCAACATGTCGCCAAAAAAAAGCCCATCACCTAAAACACTCAAAGAACAGGTCATCGAGGTTCAGCAAGAGGCACTTGTCCGGCATCACAGACGATTGCTGGTGCTCTCCGGTGAGAGGGTCTGGTGCCATACCGAAGCGCACGCACTAATTGAAACATTGAATGTTGCCGACACCCTCTGGGTTGGACAGGGAGGACCTGACGGTATCGATACCCTGGTGAACAGGCAGGCGCTCGAGCGGCTGGGCGGCGAAACGGGGCTTCTCATCTATGATGCCTTTTCCGGTTTTGATCCGGACGCATTCGGTGCACTCAGCGGTACACTACGTGGCGGTGGACTTCTCCTGCTTCTTACCCCCCCGCTGGACAGTTGGCATGATTTTGATGACCCGGAACACGAACGTATCGCAGTTGCCGGTTATGCGGCCTCGTCGATCAGTGGGAATTTTCTCCGGCGCCTATCCACTATCCTGCAAAGCGACAGCTCAGTGATAATCGCCACTGCCGATCAGCCTATGGCATCCATCCACAGAAGCCATCAGCCGACACTCGCCTCCGCCTCCAACTGCTCAGACGTATGCCGAACAACTGATCAACAGCAAGCAGTCGAGGCCATCCTGCATGTGGTCAAGGGGCACAGGCGACGACCCCTGGTACTCAGCTCAGATCGTGGCCGGGGTAAATCATCCGCTTTGGGTATTGCTGCAGCCCAATTGATGCTTGAGGAAGGCAGAGAGATTCTCGTAACGGCGCCTCGTAAGGCCGCGGCAGACAGCCTGTTCCAGCAAGCAAACCGGCTCCTGCCTGATGCCACATCCACCGCTAACTCATTGAGCCTGAATGCGAGTGTACTGCGCTACTCAGCACCCGATCATCTCCTCGCCAACCCTCAAGCGGCAGACCTGTTGCTGATTGATGAGGCTGCAGCAATCCCCACACCCCTACTTGAAAGCCTTCTCAAACGCTACGCACGCCTGGTTTTCGCCACGACTGTACACGGCTACGAAGGCACTGGACGGGGTTTCTCCATTCGATTCAAATCGCATCTCGATCGCGAAACTCCGAATTGGCGCAAACTGCAACTGAAAGCACCTATCCGCTGGGCAGCAAATGACCCCTTGGAAGCCCTGATCTTTCGATTGCTGGCACTGGATGCCAATCCTGCATCCGATGATCAGCTGTCAAATGCCAGTGACTTATCCGTAACAGTGGAGATGCCGAACAGCGAACAACTACTGGAGAGCGAAGCGGATCTGGGTCAGATCTTCGGCCTCTTGATACTGGCCCACTATCGAACGACACCGCTTGATCTGCGGCTGCTACTGGATGGTCCCAACCTGCAAACTCTCGTCTTACGTCATGGGCAGGCAATAGCCGGCGTTGCCCTATTGGCATCTGAGGGCAGCTTTGATTCCGCACTTTCAGATCAGATCTGGGCAGGCTACCGCCGCCCCAGGGGCCATCTGCTGGCCCAATCCCTGGCTGCCCATGTGGGTGTGAAATCCGCCCCTTTACTGAAAGGCTTACGCATCATGCGTATTGCTATTCATCCTACTATACAGCGCCGGGGGCTGGGGAGCCGACTGGTCAATGAGATTCGCCGCTATGCCTTAGACAATGGCTTCGATTACATCGGCACCAGCTTCGGCGCCAGTGAGATGTTGATTGACTTCTGGCATCACAATGGTCTTGATCCTGTACGCTTGGGACTGCGCACTGGCGCCAGCAGTGGCGGCCACTCGGTGATGCTGATCAAGGCACTAACATCTGTGGGCAAGACAATGGCCGATGAGGCCAAAATGAGGTTTTCCCAACATCTACCTGGCTTGCTGGGAGATACCTTGCGTGATCTGCCAGGCCAATTGGCCAAAAAACTCCTGATCTCATCGGACAACCGGCAACAGATCTGCCTGACACCACAGGATTGGTTCGATTTAGCGGGATACGCCTTTGCCCGACGTGGTTACGAAGCCAGCCTTCCAGCGATAGAAAAGCTAAGCCTGATTGGACTCGGCAACGGAGAAGTTTCAACAACCGATGCAGATCTTCTGATCACGCGGGTTGTACAAAAACAGGGTTGGCAGGCGTGTGCCAGAGCCTGTGGCTTAAGCGGAAAAAGAGAGACCGAAGAGCGATTGCGCAAAACCCTCGCCAAGCTTATTGAGGTCCACGATGCGGAAAAGAATTACCTTTCTGTGACCAATATAACTGCTAATCCAATGGAATAATCTCCACCGGGATTCCCTTCTTATGTTGTCTGGGCCAGACAGCATAGCGGCCTGCCTGAAGGGGCTTCATTGAAAAACGGTTGATCAGATTTACGGCGCCATCCGAGAGATTCATTACTGGGAGACGCCGGCGGGTGCCATCGACAGTCAGCTTTTCACAGGCCAACAGTTGATGAGAAATCCACTCAGGGGTTTTTCGATTGACCAGGCCATAGTGGCTATAGTCCCAAAGTAGCCACTCCCCCAGTGTAGGGCATTGATCCAGACGGCTCAGGACGAAACCGGATAGGCTGGAGAATAGGCTGTCCGGTTGTAGATTGTCCCTGGCCAACCCGTCACCCAACTCATTCAACATCGCCTCAAAACAGGCAGAAAGCCTTCCCTCAAAATTGTGTAAAACCAGGCCTGCCAGGGTCGTTCGCAGATAACCGCTGTTCCATAAACGCTCCAGTAACTCGGCGTAAAGCTTGAAGCGGGCGATCTCCTGAAAATTCAATAGTGGATGCGACAGGACTTCGTAAGGCGGCTCACGGTCCCAGCGATAACCCAGTTGTTCCGCCTGAGCGAGCAATGGTGTACCAGGCAACAGTTTTAGGGTGCCCAGTTGCAAGTGGTCCGGATAGAGCTGAAATACCTTATCCAGGGATGTCGCGCAATGCGTGGCATCCTCCCCCGGCAGGCCCACAATGAGATCAAGATGAACCGGATGTCGGTGCATTTCCACCAGCTGGCGAATATTCTCCAAGGCTTTGGGGATGTCCATCTGCCGGTCTATGGCATCAAGTACCGGTTCATGTAACGTCTGCAAACCAATCTCGAACTGAAACTTACCCGGGATAGCACGCCGGAAAATTGCCATGGCTTCTTCGGAGACCCGGTCAGGGTTGAGTTCGAGATGAAATCTCAGTCCCGGTGGTGTGTCGGCGAATCGCTGCAACAACCCCTGGGTTCTCTCCTTGCCGAGATGAAAGCTGCGATCAAGCAGCTTCACCGTCTTGTTTTCCAGTCTCTCAAACACCTTGAGTTCAGACTCTACACGCTCAATGGGAAACGCCCTGAGTCGCTCGGTTGCACTGCTGCAGAAGCTGCAACGGAAGGGACAACCCCGCGAGGTTTCCCAATAGACCAGTGATTTTTCGAATGAATGAACCTCTGATAAAAGAGGACTGGGAATCTGTTCAACGGGCAATAATCTGACCGGGTTGACGTGAATCTTCCCACTCTGGCGATAGATCAGGCCAGAGATATCACCGAGGTTTCCCTCTCCATACAGCAAAACCCTCACAAGGTCCCGGAATGCGCCTTCTCCCTCACCGTCCACCACAAAATCGAGCATCGGCATAGCCTGTAACAGCGCTTTACCCCGGGGGCCAGCTTCGGGACCCCCAAAGAGGACATAGCAACCCGGCAGCAATTGTTTAAGGATTTTTGTTAACCGGACAGTCGCATGAATATTCCAAAGATAGGTAGAGAAACCGATAATCACAGGCTGAGAAGACACCAGCTGTTCCAACAGTAATTGATGGTTGGTATTCACCAGAGATTCGTATATTTGGATCTGAGCGTAGAATGGCTCATTGACCGCATATGCCCTGATCGACTGCAAGGCGAGAGAGCTGTGACTATAGCCTGCATGCAGCGTAGCCAATGCAATGGTCTCTCTTCCTGGCTGAGCAATGGGAACACTAATCATTCTGCTTCATATCCGCCTGGCTGAAAATTGTGATCCGGTCAGGTTATGTCACATTCGGGCTATTGATCTCAAGTAGAAATCCAAGAAAAGGCTTCCCAGTGTGGGTGAAAAACCACTCGATTTAAACAACGCCCCAAGTTATGATTTCGTCTCGAATAAAGCGATTCAACTCTCTGTTTATCGCTAATTTCTAACTCCTCCCGTAAGGATTTGTGATGTTTGATTTTGACAAAGTACATATCGGTGTGCTCGGTTTAGGCTATGTCGGTCTGCCATTGGCCGTCGAATTCGGTAAGAAGTACCCGACTATCGGCTTCGACATCAACGAATCCAGGGTTAAGGAACTCAGAGAGGGTAGAGACAGCTCCCTGGAGGTCGAACCAGAAGAGTTGCAAGCCGTTGCTCACCTGACTTATACGACGAATCAGGATGACCTAAAAGCCTGTAACGTCTTAATAGTAACGGTCCCCACGCCTATCAATCAGCACAAACAACCTGATCTGACCCTGCTCGTCAAGGCCAGTCAGACACTGGGCCAAATCATCAAACCGGGTGATATCGCCATTTTTGAATCAACGGTCTATCCCGGTGCAACAGAAGAAGATTGTGTACCTGTCATCGAATCAGTCTCCGGGTTGGTCTTCAATAAGGATTTTTTCATCGGTTACAGCCCGGAACGAATCAATCCAGGGGATAAGGAGCACCGGCTGGTCAATATCAAGAAAGTCACCTCAGGTTCAACACCAGAGGTAGCCGATTTTGTTGATGATCTCTACAACAGCATATTGGAAAACGGTACGCACAAAGCGAGCAGTATCAAAGTCGCCGAGGCCTCAAAAGTCATCGAAAATACCCAGCGTGACGTTAATATCGCCCTGATCAACGAGCTGGCACAGATTTTCCACCGTTTAGGCATAGATACGACGGAAGTACTCGAGGCTGCCGGCAGTAAGTGGAATTTCCTGCCCTTCAAGCCAGGTTTGGTGGGTGGACACTGTATCGGTGTCGACCCCTACTACCTCTCCCACAAAGCACAAGCCACTGGCTATCAACCCGAGATTATTCTGGCCTGTCGCCGTCTATCCGACAGCATGGGCGCATATGTGGTTTACACCGTCGTCAAACTCATGCTGAAGCGTGGTGTGGTTTCCGGTAATAGCAAAGTGTTGGTCATGGGCCTCACGTTTAAAGAAAACTGCCCGGACCTTCGGAATACACGTGTTGTAGATATCGTTGCAGAGCTAGAGGATTACGGCGCCAGTGTCGACGTCTATGATCCCTGGGTCAGTGCGGAAGAAGCAGAACACGAATACGGCATTGCGCCTGTTAAGTCCTTCGAAAACAATACCTATGATGCTGTCATATTGGCTGTTGCACATGAGGAATTTGTCGAGATGGGGGCAGAAAAGATTCGCGCCTTATGCAAGCCCGAAGGCATTCTGTACGACGTGAAAAACATCCTTCCTAAAGAGAGTGTTGACGGGAGACTCTAAGCCCGTTAACAGGCCCTGAACATCGGGCAAAAAAAATAGGCGGGGACCAGACTCTGGAGGCATATTAGAGTACTCGAATCCCCGCCTAGACTAGCGCTTAAACACGGAAACGACCAACCGTGAGCGTGGTGTAAGACTAATGGCTGCATGCGATCCAGGCATTGACGCAGATCAATAAACCACGATATCAACTTGGTTATTGACAGCATCTCCCATCTTATTGAGCAGCCATCGATTTATTATTGCTCACCCTCTTCTTTTTCGACAGCCCCGCCAAAAAGCTCGATCAACCGGGGGATAAAGCGGCGAAACTCCAGAGTCATCAGGCTGAAATGGGCATCGAAGGCATCCGCCTCGTTTTCCATCTGATAGTCGGCTGCCTCATCCTGGATCAGATCGAGAAATCTCAATCGTTTGATCGACATATCGGACTCGATCATGCAGGAAAGACGCTCATCCCAGGCCACCCCGAGCTTTACTACATCCTTGCCCGCATCCAGGTGTGCGATCATCTCATCTGCGGATAAATCCAGGCCCTTGCATCGGACTACCCCAGGGTCTTCCGCATGATCTTTGAGTTCGCAACTGTCCAGCAATGCGAAGTCCTCATGACGGTTAGGCCTTCGCAACCACTCGGTCATGACGAAACTGGGTGCCAGTGAGACCTCAAGCGGCTTGGCGGGCAGGCTACCCAAGGTATCCCGCAGGAGTGAGATCAATGCTTCTGCTTTATTGGCACTTGAGGCGTCAACCAGAATCCAACCCTGTTGCTTATCGATCATGGCATACTGGGTAGAGAAACGACTAAATGCTTTTGGCAGTAGTTGATGAAAAATATCCTCTTTTAGCTCAGTGCGTTCCTTTCTGGCCACCTTTCTGCCCGTTTCAGACTCAATGCGGGCAGTCTTCTCATCAACGATCTCGTTGACAACGGCGGAAGGCAGCAGCTTCTCTTCCTGTCGGGCACAAATGACCTGGCAGCCAATCATTTCATGCACCAGACTCTCTCCATGTCTACCCAAAGGCTCATACCAGCCATAAGAGATCGGATCATGGCTGCCACAAGGTTTGAATCGCTTGGACTCAAGCTGACTCTCCAAGGCCTCAGCCGTGAGATTGAATGGCTGCTGTAACAGATAGATTCGTAAATTTTTAAACCACATGAGGCAATTCCCTGAAAAGTCGGAGGCGGAATTATGGCGAAGCCGGACACAGTTATCCAGGACCGAATACACGATTGATCAATTAATCGGGTCATCTCCCAAAAACCAAAGGTGGTAATCCCCCCATTAATAATGGGACTCAAAAGTAGTCACTGTTAAGCTGTCTGAGCCAGCTTCTGTATCGGGGTGATTCCACCTAA
>JAHXHT010000061.1:0-5129 GCA_025656435.1 Candidatus Thiodiazotropha sp. (ex Gloverina cf. vestifex)
AACAGTCACAATTACGGCCATACAACCGCGCCTACGCCTATCGGGGACTAATCGCCTCGGCTTTCAGCCTTCCATGGCGATCAGCGAAGGCATGTCCCAAACTGGCCGTGATGGTTGTCTTTCCGACACCACCGACCTGATTGATTACCGCGATTCTCCGCATGGAGTGCCCATTTCTGCCATAAAACCTGATCTGCAGAAGATTTTTCTAACCCTAGAAAGTCTTCTGCCACCTATCAACGAGTATTGCATGTCGCATTTACAAAGCAGGCAATACAACACCTCCGGATCTACCCGGTTATTTGAACTAACGGCTTAAAGGGCTGATACTTGAGATATTTCCAGGGTCTTAGAGAGCATCAAGCCTGAGAAATGGAACCGCTATGCGGCTTTGGTCAGCCTTAAACCACACATGTTGTCATGCAATTCACACTCATGGATTCAATCCTCGGTTACACTATGTATTAACCCGTTAGATTATTAAATTTATGAGATTCAAGTTGTTAACATTGCTCGGCCTACTGCTGGGCACTTTGTCACCACTCCATGCGGTTACATTCGACCTTCCCGACCAGGGAGATGATGTGGTGGGCCAGACGTTCACCCTCTCCACCCGCTGGGAAGAGACCTTCTCCGATATTGCCCGTATCTACGATATCGGGTATCGGCAGATGGTCGCGGCCAATCCCAAGGTGGATGCATGGTTACCGGGTGAAGGTACCCAGGTAGTCATCCCACAACAGTACATTCTGCCACCTGTCCCGAGAGAGGGTGTCGTAATCAACCTGGCAGAATTGAGACTTTTCTATTTTCCCAAAGACCGCCCTGTGGTCGTCACCTATCCCATTGGTATCGGCCGTGAAGGTTGGAGTACACCAACGGGAGTGACAAAAGTGGTTGGTAAAAAAGAGGGTCCCAGCTGGACAGTCCCTGCCTCGATCCTGAAAGAGCATGAGGAAGACGGAGATCCCCTGCCCCCTATCGTGCCCCCAGGCCCCGATAACCCACTAGGCAACCACGCTGTCTATCTCGGCATGTCCGGATATCTCCTACACGGCACCAACAGACCCTATGGTGTCGGTATGCGCGTCAGTCACGGTTGTATCCGCCTCTACCCGGAAAATATTGAACAGCTATTCCAACAGATCGAACCCGGCACACCGGTACGCATCATCAACCAGCCGTACAAGGCAGGTTGGCTGAAGGGTGAGCTTTATGTCCAGGTACATCCACCACTGGCAGAATATATAGAGGCGAGAGGCCACAACTACACAGAATTGGTGAACGCCGTTGTCCGTAAGTTGGGCGAAGACATGCGTAAACCTGATTGGTCACTGCTACAGGAATATGCAGAGAGCAAGACCGGGGTTCCTATGCCCCTCTATCTATGGGAAGGGGATGAGATCGCCAAACATGCCCAACCACCCCATCTATAACCTTCGTATTCCTCTTTGATCTAGGGGACAGTTTTTTAAGCGTAAAAAAAAACCCGGCAGCTTCTCAGCACCCGGGGTTTTTTCAGCCCCTGAAGGGGCATAAACCAAGAATGGTTTATTATTTTGCCATTGCCTTTTCGGACATACGGCCACACTTCTCATTGCAAGCATCGGCAGCATCGCTGGCAGCGTTTGCGGCCTTCATTGCTGCATCAGCCGTACCCTGTGCGGTAGCGGCATCCAGCTGAGCCTCTTTTGCAGCCGTCATGGCGGCATCGGCAGCAGCTTGTGCATTAGCAACATCAGCTTCCATTTTACTCATGTCTGTTGTGGCACAACCTGCGAGCAGGCCCAGACCCAAAACCATAGCGGCAGTTTTCATCATGGTGGTTTTCATCATTTTTACTCTCGATCTCTCTGCGTTTTTCCATTGTTAGACAGATGCTTGGCATCCGGCACAAGCTTGGGCTAAAACAAACTCAAATTCAATGCTGAGTTTGTGATATTAGGACGCTTTTTGCAATTTATCGGCTATGAACGGCTACCAATTCACTCTATTTTGGCCTGACCCAGCCCTCTCGGGTCACTAGCGGCATCAACCTTACCCGTTTTTTTATTCCAATAAACCGCCTGCATATTTCCATAATCATGATCGAGGGGCTTCAACCGATGTCCCATCTTTTCAAGTTGCTTGCGCATGGATTCATCGAAGGCATCTGTTTCATACTGGATTTGATCAGGGAGATACTGATGATGAAAACGGGGCCGCTTCACCCAATCCGTCGGCCCCTTACCCTCGGCCATTTCAAGAATGCCCAACAGAACCATGGTAATGATACGACTACCGCCCGGCGTACCCAACACGGCCACTTGTCCCTCGTCTTCCACAAAGGTCGGGGACATGCTGGACAACATCCGCTTACCCCCTGCAATCGAGTTGGCCTCCGCACCCACCAAACCATAGACATTTGGCACACCGGGACTGGCCGAAAAGTCATCCATTTCATCATTCAACAAAACACCCGTTCCCGGTACAACAAAGCCCGATCCAAATGGATAGTTGATGCTCAGTGTCGCTGCCACACGATTGCCTTCTCGATCCAAAATAGAGAAATGGGTCGTGTCCCTCCCCTCTTCATGGTTCAGGTTACCCACGCTCTGACTCGCACGTTCCATCTGGATATCCCTCGCCAGGCCGGCGGCATACCAGGGATGGGTCAACACATCGACAGGGATATCGACAAAATCGGGATCGCCCAGATAGTTCGCCCGGTCACGATAGGCGCGACGCATCACTTCCACAATCAGATGGGTACGCTGTGGCTCTTCTACCATCGGCAGATCAAAACCCTGCAGGATATTGAGCATGGTAATCAGGGCGATGCCACCCGAAGAGGGTGGTGAGGCACTGGTTATCTTCAGGCCCATGAAGTTGCCCTGTATCGGCATCCTTTCAACCACACGATAGTTGGTCAAATCATCAAGACTCCAGATACCGCCGGCTCGCTTCACCGCATCAACCAACCGCTTGGCAAGCTCGCCTCGATAGAAGCCATCTGCCCCTTCATCAGCCAACCGTTGTAGTGTTTCTGCCAACTCGGGCTGACGTATCAGATACCCTTCTGTTGGCACCTCTCCCTGGTGCAGAAAGATCGAAGCTGCAGACTCTGACGCTCGTAACGCTTCGAGCCGCCATGTCGCCATACGTACATAGTGGCTATCAACAGGAAACCCTTCCTGCGCGATACGAATGGCGGGTGCCAGGACTTCTTTGAGTGGCAGGCGCCCGTAGCGTTGCGATATATGGGCTAACGCCGCCGGTTCTCCCGGGATGCCCGCTGCCAAAGGACCATCGATGGAAAGCCCGGGAATCACCGCTCCGTCTTTATCCAAATAGAGGTCGCGATGTGCTGCCAGCGGCGCCCGTTCCCTGCCGTCCACCATCGTCTCGAAGCTATCACTGGCGCGATGCAACAACCAGAACCCTCCACCGCCAATGCCGGAGCTGTAGGGCTCCACCACAGCCAGGACAGCACTGACCGCTACGGCGGCATCAAAGGCGTTGCCTCCGAGCTTCAGAATCTGATGACCCGCTTCTGTCGCCAACGGATGTGCCGTGGCAATAGCTGCCTTGCTGGGAACAGCGGCTGTAGTGAGCGGAGATAAAAGAAGAAAGACACAAAAAAGGCCCCACCAGGGAACCTTTTGCTTGAGCAGACCGGACATCATCACTTAGTCGGATTCACCGGTGATACGCAGATACTTGGCATGGAGGTCCTCTTGGGTCTCCTCGTGCTCAGGATCCTTGGGGATACAATCTACCGGGCAGACTTCAACACATTGAGATGTCTCATAGTGGCCCACACACTCTGTGCAGAGATCGGGATCTATTTCATAGATCTCATCGCCTTGGGTGATCGCACCATTGGGGCACTCGGGTTCACATACATCACAATTAATGCATTCATCAGTGATGATCAATGCCATCTCTCTTCTCCTGACTTTAAGCTAGTTTCAAATGTTAGTTATAGCGTTCATTCAATGCAGCCTGCACCACAGGATGCACGAACTCCGAGACGTTACCTTTCAATGCCGCAATTTCACGCACCAGCCCGGACGAGATGTACGCAAATTGCTCGGCCGGTGTCAGGAACATAGTCTCGACATCGGGGGCCAGCCGCCGGTTCATGCCGGCAAGCTGAAACTCGCATTCAAAATCGGAGACCGCTCGCAGGCCGCGCAGTATAACGTCACCGCGGTTCTGCTGCACGAACTCGACCAACAGGTTGTCGAATGAGCAGATCTCCACATTCTCTATGTCCTCCAATACCGTCTCGGCCAGCGCTAAACGCTGATCCAATTCAAACGCGGGATTCTTTCCCGGATTCTTGGCTATCGCCACAATGATCCTGCCGAAAAGCTTGGATGCCCGGCGCACCAGATCAATATGTCCGTTGGTGATAGGGTCGAATGTTCCTGGATAGACAGCAGTAATCATCTCGATGAAGGCGTGGCAAAGAGTATAATAGTATCAGAAAACAGTGTGTTAAATGACAATTATCAGCCCGGCAAAGGCGCGCAGGCCAATCCATAACGTACCTGGCCTGCGATTTTCTCTTGTAAAAACTCCCAGCCATCCGGCAGATTTGGGAAGTCACGTGAGACATCCTCCTCAAGATAAATTCGCGCATCGTCAGCCAGCCAGCCCATCGTCAAACGCTTGCAGAGCGGCTGCAATAGATTACTGTCGAAAGGGGGATCAAGAAAAACCACATCGAAAGGGGTTGGTTCCTGTTCCAGAAACTGTAGTGCATCCGCCCTGACGACAGAAAGCTGTTCGAGTTCCAGTAACGTCTTATTTTTACCCAGCTGCCGCACCACGGAACCTGCGGAATCGACCAGCACCACTTTTCCGGCACCGCGGGAGGCAGCCTCGATACCGAGGGCGCCGCTGCCGGCAAAAAGATCCAGGCAGCGTGCGCCCTGAATGACCGGCTGCAACCAGTTGAAGAGTGTCTCTCGGATGCGGTCACCGGTGGGACGCAAACCCGGCATCTCTGCAAAGGGGAGCTTTCGTCCGCGATGCTGCCCACCGATAATGCGGACAGTGGATTCGGGTGGATTGGATTTCAAAACCTGATCCCTGATTCAGTGAGTTAGTGAGTTAGTGAGTTAGTGAGTTAGTGAGTTAGT
>JAHXHT010000061.1:5229-11108 GCA_025656435.1 Candidatus Thiodiazotropha sp. (ex Gloverina cf. vestifex)
AGTGAGTTAGTGAGTTAGTGAGTTAGTGAGTTAGTGAGTTAGTAAAAAAGATTGCAGAATCAGCATACCCGAGATACGAACACCGTCAATTACCCTTACTGTCAGTCTGTGCCAGAGGCTCACTGAAACGACCAACCTGTATGGTTACCAGCCGTTCCGGATCGATACGCTGCTTGAAAGCATCACGGATCTGATCCCGTGTCACCGCCTCCACCTTTCCGACAAACTGATCCAGATAATCAAGTGGCAGATTGTAAAAACCGATCACCGACAGATACTGGATGATCTTGCTGTTGGAGGCGATACGCAGCGGGAATCCTCCCGTGATGTTCTGCTTGGCAGCCTTCAACTCCGCTTCCGTCGGACCCTCTTCGATAAATTGCCCCAGGGTATCAGTGAGGACTCTCAGCGCCTCGTCAGCCTGATCATTTTTCGTCTGCAAGCCAAGCTGAAAGATACCCGGTTGACGCATAGGCAGAAAATAACTGTAGACGCTGTAACTCAAACCACGCTTTTCGCGTACCTCATCACTGAGCAATGAGACCAGCCCGCTACCACCGAGGATATGGTTACCCACGTAGAGCATGAAATAGTCAGGATCACCCCTGCGCATACCCGGCTGCCCCAGATAGAGATGGGACTGACTAGAGGGAAAAGGAATACGCTCCGTGACCGCCTGCTGCAGAGTAGCCACCTCAGGCAGAGAAGGTACAGGTTCACCTGCCGGGAGTGATGCTGTGAGTTGTTCAGCAATGGCTTTGGCCTGTTTTCGATCAATCGCACCGACAATGGCCACCTGGGCATTACCTGCGACATAAAGACGCTTGTGTGTCTCGATAATGTCATCGCGTGTGATCGATTTCACCGACTCTCTGGTGCCTTCCGGATCTGCTGCATAGGGGTGGTCACCGAACACCAACTCATAGAGACGCTTTTTACCCACACTGTCGGGAGACTGCTCGTTCTGCAGCAGACTGGCTAGAATCGACTGTCGCTCACGCTCAATCTCCTCTGGATCGAAGCTGGGTTCGGCCAGAATCTTCGTCATGGTTTCCAGGGTCACAGAAAGTGCATCCAGCTTGGTCAGCGTACGGGCAGATACCCAGGCCATGTCACGCAGAGAACCTACCTCCAATTGTGCGCCCACGCGTTCCAACCGTTCTGCAATCTCTTGGGCGCTCCACTCCCCGGCCCCTTCCGACAGCAGGTTATTGGTAAACGATGTCACACCCGGTTTATCTCGATCTCTGGCGCTGCCGGCATCAAACACGATACGCACATCGACCATGGGGATCTCCGGGGCTTCGACAAAAAGCACTCCGGCCCCATTAGTCGTCTGCCAGCTCTGGATCTGCGGTCCTGCAAACAATGTCGAGGTAAACCAGAGGCCGATGATCAACAGAAGCCGTGAAAAGTTAGCGTTACCCACCATGACGTCCTCCTGCCGCTGCCTTTACGGGTTTTTTGTTTTCCATGGGCAAAGGCTCCAGCACCGCAACACTGAGGTTGCTCTCGACCAGATACTTCTGGGCCACCTCGCGTATCTGTTCCGGGGTTACCTGTTTCAGATGATCGACATACTCATCGGCCAGGCGCCAATCGAGCCCAATGGTTTCCAGTTGCCCAATCAGCATGGCCTGGTAGAAAGCGGAATCTTTCTCGAAGACCTTGGCGGCAATAATCTGGTTGCGTACACGCTCCATCTCCTTTTCACTCACAAGCTCAGATTTGAATCGTTCGATCTCCTCCAACAGAGCGGTCTCAATCTTCTCGACAGACTTACCCGGGGTAGGGACCGCATCCATAGTCAGCATGCCGGAAAGTCGAGAGAAGGCGTTGTAACTGGCATCCGCTGAAGCGGCCAGTTTGCTACCACGAATCAGATGATTGGTTAATCTCGCACTGCTGCCGCCATCGAGTACATAAGCCAACATCTCCAACGCATAGGGTTCCCAAGGGGCGTCCGCCTTACCGATCACAGGTGTCTTGTAACCCAGTATCAAGTAAGGCTGGCGGGCTGGTGCTTTCACGGTGAAACGCTTGATGCCCTTTTGTACTGGTTCGGTTCGCGGCTTGGGTCGGGCGATCTGCTCCGGCTTGAGTGGACCAAAATACTGCTCAGCAAGTTTTATCACATGATCGGGTTCCACATCGCCAACTACCACCAGTGTGGCATTGTTGGGGGCATACCACATGCGATACCAAACCTGCAGGTCCGCCATCTCCAGGGCATCGAGATCTGCCATCCAGCCGATGACCGGGATACGGTAGGGTGAGGCCTCATAAGCACCGGCCAGGAACTGCTCGTAGGTCAGCGAGGTCGGCTTGTCCTCGGTGCGCATGCGGCGTTCCTCCTTTACCACTTCAACCTCTTTGAGGAACTCTTTCTGCAGCAGTTTGAGGTTTCGCATACGGTCTGCTTCCAGGCGGAAGGAGACTTCAAGACGGTCGCTGGACATGGTCTGAAAATAAGCCGTGTAGTCACGACCGGTAAAGGCATTTTCATCACCGCCATTGGCCGCGATAATGCGGGAAAACTCTCCGGGCTCCAGATTCTCCGTACCTTTGAACATCATATGTTCAAGCACATGGGAAACGCCGGTGATACCCCCGTGTTCGTAACTGGAACCCACCTTGTACCAGACCTGGGATACGGCAATAGGCGCCCGCCTGTCGGGCTTGATGATGACTTTCATGCCATTATCAAGTTGGTGTTCAACCACCTCAGCCTGTACTTGGCATAACCCCAGCATCAGAAGTAAACCTATCATCACGCTACGCATCTAGAGCATCCTTTATAAAGTTTTTTCTACCATCAAGCAGCACCGAGTGTCCGGCAAGTAACAAAGACATTCGAATCAAAACATGTTTGCCGTCAAATTAAATCCACTGAATAGTTCAGTGTTTTTCGAGCTATCCGTTCCCAAGCCCACTCGTCTCTGGTGTTTTGAGAAATTTCCGACCAAAACCGACCAAGCCCTTTCTATCCGGCCTTACAGCCATGTAGAATACCCGTCTGTGGCAGACCGGCGGTATTCTTTCAAAGTCTTCGGTCAATGTCTAAACAACAACTAAGAACCTGTCGCTGGGACAGAGTTCCTCATCCACCCCCGGTAGTCCAGTGTATGTTTGGATTTGGTAAAAAGAACAAGGCGACCAAGACAGAATCTGTGGAGCAACCCGCAGATAAAGAGAAACGGGGACTCTTTGCGCGGTTACAGGAACGCCTCTCCCGCACCCGCCACAATCTTACCGATGGCCTGTCCAATCTGGTGCTGGGTCGAAAAACGATCGATGAAGAGCTGCTGGAAGAGCTCGAAACTCTGCTCCTCACTGCCGATGTGGGTGTCGAGGCCACTAACCGGATCATCCAAAATCTGACCGAACGCGTCAGACGCAAGGAGCTCGACGATCCTGAGGCACTCAGCCAAGCCCTCAAGCACCAACTCCTCGAAATATTGGAGCAGAGTGACGCACCTCTGCCGGAACGCAAACAAGGCACCCCCCTGGTAATGATGATGGTCGGCATCAACGGCGCAGGTAAAACCACTACCATCGGTAAGCTCGCCCGAAAACTACAACTCGATGGCGAAAGTGTCATGCTGGCTGCTGGCGACACCTTTCGTGCCGCTGCTGTCGAGCAGTTACAGACTTGGGGAGAACGCAATCAGGTAACTGTCATTGCACAACATACCGGAGCCGATGCCGCCTCGGTCTGTTTTGACGCGCTGCAGGCGGCGACCGCCCGCAAAAGTGATGTACTGATCGCCGATACGGCTGGGCGTCTGCATACCAAAACCAATCTGATGGATGAGCTGTCCAAAATCGCTCGGGTCATGAAGAAGATAGATCCGGATGCACCCCATGAAGTGCTGCTGGTGGTCGATGCAGGAACCGGGCAGAATGCCGTCAACCAGGCCATCCAGTTCCACCAGGCGGTCGCTCTCACAGGCATTGTCATAACCAAGCTGGATGGTACTGCCAAAGGTGGGGTGGTATTCGCTATTGCTGATAAGGTGAAGATACCGATCCGCTTCATTGGTGTTGGTGAAGCCATCGAGGACCTGCGAGAATTCGATCCGAGAGAATTCGTCGACGCACTGTTTGCAACCTGAAAGCCTATGGAAAAAGAGATTTGATCCATTTCGATAATGTCAGCAAACGCTATCCCGGTGGACATACCGGACTCAGCAACGTCAGTTTCCGCATTGAACCGGAAGAGATGGTCTTTCTCACTGGCCATTCCGGCGCCGGAAAAAGTACGCTGCTGAAATTGATTGGCTTACTTGAACGCTCCAGCGGTGGCCAAGTGCATGTCAACGGACGCAATCTCACCCGACTGAAAAACCGCAAAATCCCCTATCATCGCCGGGATGTGGGGATGATTTTCCAGGATCACCGACTCCTGCACGATCGCACAGTCTTCGACAATGTCGCCCTGCCCCTGGTTGTCTCCGGCCTCGGCCATAAAGAGATCGGACGTCGAGTACGGGCCGCACTGGACAAGGTCGGCCTGTTGTACAAAGAGAAAGAGCCGCCCGCCACACTCTCTGGCGGTGAACAACAGCGAGTCGGCATAGCCCGTGCCGTGGTCAGCAAACCTCCATTGCTGTTGGCGGATGAGCCAACTGGCAATCTTGATCCAGACCTCTCCCGGGAGATCATGGATCTCTTCAGCCAGTTCAACCAGGTCGGTGTCACCCTGCTCATCGCGACCCACGACATCGAACTGATCAACCGGATGAATAAACGCATTCTCACCCTCAGCAAAGGGGCCTTGACCGGTGACTCACAGGCTGAGGACCCGGCATGAGCGCCCGCCGCCTTCTGAATGCCACTCAGATATGGCTACAGCGTCATGCTCAAGTGGCCTTGGCAAGTCTCGGCCGACTGTTCAACAACAGCCTCGGCTCGTTTATGACCTGCGCAGTGATAGGCATCGCCCTGGCCCTGCCGATCGGTCTACATGTAATCCTCAACAACCTACAGAGCATCAGCGGCGGCTGGGACAGTGGCGCCAGCATCTCCCTGTTTCTCCAGCAGACGGTCAGCGATGATCAAGCCGCCTCGCTGGCGGAAAAACTACGATTGCATCAACGTATCGAGAAGGTCGAACTGGTGACCAAGCAAGCTGCCTTGGCTGAGTTCCGCAGGCTCAGCGGTTTTGGCGAGGCATTGGAGGCGCTGGATAACAACCCGTTACCCGCTTTACTGGTGATCCAACCCAAGACAGACTACACCAGTGCTGAGACAGCCCAGCTACTGGTAAGGGAGCTGGGATTGCTGCCTGAGGCGGATATCGTGCAGCTCGATCTGCAGTGGGTGAGGCGCCTGCAGGCTATTACCGTCATCGCCCAGCGGGCAGTACTCGTGCTGGCCACCCTGCTCGGCCTGGCGGTGCTACTGATCATCGGTAATACCATTCGCTTGGAGATCCAGAACCGTCAGGCTGAGATTGAGATCACCAAACTGATCGGCGCCACCAATGCCTTTATCCGGCGTCCCTTCCTCTATACGGGCTTCTGGTATGGTCTCTTTGGCGGCATTATCGCCTGGCTGATGGTTGCCATCTCAGTCACCCTGCTCAGAGGACCCGTTGCCAATCTGGCCTCGCTCTACGAGAGTGCTTTCGATCTCAGTTCCCTCGGTTGGCTGAATGTGATCTCGCTGTTGGCTGCAAGCGCAGTGCTTGGCCTGGTCGGCTCCTGGCTGGCGGTCGGCAAGCATCTCAACGCTGTTGAACCCAACTGATACAGCCCATTATCCCATTGTTTCTAAAAACTATTTCTTAAGGGTCTTAGGAAGCTAAGCGAGTCCAATCGGCTTCTCTCGAAGCAGTTTTAGAACGAGTACATAGACATTATCACGCCGATGGTTAA
>JAHXHT010000062.1 GCA_025656435.1 Candidatus Thiodiazotropha sp. (ex Gloverina cf. vestifex)
TAACAGTCACAATTACGGCCATACAACCGCGCCTACGCCTATCGGGGACTAATCGCCTCGGCTTTCAGCCTTCCATGGCGATCAGCGGCCGCAACGGCATAGAACGTTGCGGCTTTTTTCTTTCCAGAAGCCCAGTCTGCTGGATGCGTGTGAAACACGGATACACAGATTGGCCGGTCATTTGCGAATTTTCAATGTAGCGATGTGATCTAATAACTTACTATTCCACTCAAGTTTTTGCTCGAAATCATTGCATCCGGAGTAGACGATGAAAGAAACCTCGTGCCTTGCCTACTTTCCCATCTCTTTTTTCGCCGTCGTGATGGGATTGGCCGGGCTCTGCATCGCCTGGGAAACAACGCAGACCACATTCGGTCTACCGTTTAGAATTGACGCTGCCCTGATACCCTTCACCGCACTGGTCTTCGCCTTACTCCTGATTCTCTACCTCGTGAAGGTCATTCGGTATCCACGTGAAGTGATTCAGGAGCTTAATCATCCGGTAAAACTCAATTTTTTTCCGGCGGTCTCTATCAGTCTAATTCTGCTTTCGGTCACCTTGCTCAAACCCCTGCCGTCACTCTCTTACGGACTCTGGGTCTTTGGTACCTGCCTACATCTGGCCTTTACACTCTACGTCATGAATGTATGGATTTATCATGACAAATTTGAGATTCACCACATCAACCCTGCCTGGTTCATTCCTGTGGTCGGCAATGTCCTGGTGCCGATTGCCGGTACCACCCACGGCCACTTTGAGATTTCCTGGTTTTTCTTCAGTATCGGTATTATTTTCTGGCTGGTACTCTTTACCATCATCATCAATCGGGTACTTTTCCATCACCCGCTGCCCGACAAAGTGATGCCAACCTTTTTCATCCTGATTGCACCGCCCGCCGTCGGATTCATCTCCTATATGAAGCTCTCTGACGGCATGGACAACTTTGCCCACATTCTCTACTACAGCGGTCTTTTTCTGACGCTGCTGTTACTGACCCAGGCACCGAGGTTTACCCGCCTGCAATTCTCCCTCTCCTGGTGGGCTTACTCTTTTCCACTAGCAGCTATCACCATCGCCACACTGCTGATGTATCAATCCTCATCACATATCGGCTTTGCTGTCATCGGCTGGGCACTGCTCACGCTCCTGACCCTGGTGGTGACTTATCTTCTCTATCGGACACTCAAGGCGGTGGGCGGGAATCGTATCTGTCTCCCTGAGGATTAAGCCGCTGTTCTGGGAGAATGGCGGATTTGCAGCTTAGTCATATTCCCGGCCTTTCCACTGACGCAACGCAGTAAAAATAGCCTGTGAATTCTCGAGTGGATGTCCAGCTGACCGTTCAGCTGCCGCTTTGACGCCTTGTACGGCAGTCCTGAGGAAAGGATTGGTCTCACGTTCCACCTCAAGCAAAGCAGGCAGCGTGGGATTACCTGACTCTCGCTTAACCCGCTCAACCTCAATACGCGCCTGTAGGGCGGTACTCTCGGGTTCCACCCAAGTGGCGAAACCGAGATTGTCCAGAGTGTACTCATGAGCACAGTAGATTTGGGTCTGACCCGGTAGATCTGAGATTCTTTGCAAAGAGTCGGCGAGCTGCTCAAAGGTACCATCAAAGACCCGCCCACAGCCTGCGGCAAAGAGGGTGTCACCACAAAACAGGGCGCCTTCGCCATAATAGGCAATATGCCCTGCTGTATGACCAGGCACATCAAGCACCTGCAGATCAGCCTCCAAGCCTTTGATGGAGATAACATCGCCCTCCCCCACGGGAACAGTGACGCCTCGAATCGACTCCCCTGCCGGTCCATAAACTGGTATATCTGGAAAGGCTTCCAGCAGTTCCGGTACACCACCCACATGATCATAGTGATGATGTGTAATGAGAATGCCACACAACCTCGCATCGTGCTGATTCAACCAGGTGAGTACCGGTATCTCATCTCCGGGGTCGACTGCTACCAGGTTCTTTGAACCAGGGTTTCCCAGCATCCAGATGTAGTTGTCATCAAAAGCGGAGACAGGTGTGATTTCGAGCATGATTGCTAAACCGTATTCCTAGGGCCTGTTAACACTAATTTGAGTCACTGCCAAGACCATTTTTTTGTCCAGCAAGGCAGAAGGAGCGCCGTGTAGCCGGTCTACATAAGCGACTGATAACGCTGCTGGGCGAAAAAATGGTCTTGGCCCTGCGGGGTGCGCCTGAAAAAGCGCCACTCGGTGTTGCTCGTCGCTCATTTGGAATAACCAAACTACGCTCCTCGTGCCTTGATTGGCGCTTTTTCAGGTGCAACAGTGGTAATCAAATTAGTGTTAACAGGCCCTAGTATCAACTGGCGCCATCAACGAGCTGCAAAGCTACCTCACGGGTGGCTCGATTGATCGACTGGATCAGACCCTGCAGATCGAGCCCCGCTTCACTCAGCTGCTCTTCATGGCTGGCATGATGCTGGTAGCCATCGGGCAACCCCAGATTGAGGACTCGGACACCATGCCCTTCTGTATTCAGATATTCATTGACGGCCGAGCCGGCACCACCCGCGACAGCATTCTCTTCGATGGTTACCAACAACGGGTGCCGGTTGGCCAGATCGAGCACCATCGATTCATCCAATGGTTTGATAAAGCGCATGCTGGCCACAGTGGCATCAAGTTGTTCCGCCGCTTGCATGGCGGTTTCCAGCAAACTGCCGAACACTAACAATGCAACACGTTGGCCCTCGCGTCGTATCTCGCCACGACCTAAGGGCAACGCTTCGATCACATCATCGACAGCAACCCCAGGCCCTGCCCCCCGAGGATAGCGGACCACGGCAGGACCCTGATATTCATACGCAGTCTGCAACAGCCGTACACACTCATTTTCATCAGCTGGCGCCATAACCGCCATGTTGGGAATCGCCCGCACATAACTGAGATCAAAGCTACCGGCGTGGGTGGCACCGTCGGCCCCCACCAGTCCGGCACGATCCACAGCAAAGGTGACATCCAGATTCTGCAGTGCCACATCGTGGATCAGCTGATCATAGGCTCTCTGTAAGAAAGAGGAGTAGATCGCCACCACCGGCTTGACCCCTTCACAAGCGAGTCCGGCGGCAAAGGTCAGGGCATGCTGCTCAGCAATGCCCACATCGAAGTAGCGTCGGGGAAAACGTCGAGAAAATGCCACAAGACCCGAGCCTTCACACATGGCCGGTGTGATAGCCATCAATCTTTCGTCTTTTTCAGCCACCGAGCAGAGCCACTCTCCAAACACCTGGGTATAGGTCTTGGCCTTGGCTGTTTTCTCCATCTTACCGGTGGCGGGATCGAAGGGGCTGACACCGTGGTAACCACAGGGGTCTTCCTCTGCCGGCACAAATCCCCGTCCTTTCTGGGTCACCACATGGAGCAGGCGGGGACCTTGCATCTCCGACATGTTGCGCAGGGTTCTAATCAGGGTATCGAAATCATGTCCATCGACCGGACCGATATAGTTGAAGCCCATCTCTTCGAACAGGGTGCCCGGCATCACCATGCCCTTCATGTGCTCCTCCCACTTGCCCACCAAATCACTGAACTGATGGGGCAAGTGACTGAGGGCCGATTTACCACCCTCACGCACGCTGGTGTATATCTTGCCGGAGAGCAGGCGAGCCAGATGGTTGCTGAAACCTCCTACCGGCTTGGAGATCGACATGTCATTGTCGTTGAGAATGACCAACAGGTCCTGGTCAAGCGAACCCGCCTGGTTGAGTGCCTCAAAGGCCATGCCCGCACCCATGGCGCCATCACCGATCACCGCCACTGCTTTGCGATGCTCTCCTTTCTGCTTGGATGCCACTGCCATACCAAGCGCAGCACCGATGGAGGTACTGGAGTGTCCGGTGCCGAAGGTGTCGTACTCACTTTCGCTGCGTCTGGGAAATCCTGAGAGTCCATCCTTCTGGCGCAAAGTGGACATCCGCTCACGACGGCCGGTCAGGATCTTGTGTGGGTAGGCCTGGTGCCCAACATCCCATACCAGTCGATCATAGGGGGTATTGAACACATAGTGCAGCGCGATGGTCAGCTCCACCACACCCAGGCCTGCTGCCAGATGACCACCGGTCTGGGATACGCTTTCAATGAGAAACCTTCGCAGCTCATTGGCCAGCGAGCGAAGCTGTCGTTGCTCCAGCTGGCGCAAGTCACCCGGCAGGTCGATCCCATTCAGCAGGGGATAGTGATCCTGCGAAATTGGGCCAGGGTCTGAACCGCCCTTGTCTGACATGGTATGAGCCGCTCCGGTAGGGTGTCAGGGAAAAGATTGGTCTATTTGACAATCTCTCAGCAGAACGGTTGATTTTACCCCATCCACTCAAATGACGCATTCAAACTGGTGCATCTTTAATCCGTTGAGACTCTGCCAGAACAAAGTCATGGAAAGCCCTGGCCGGTGGTGAGAGTCGTTTCCCCTTCCGATAGACCATGTACCAATGACGTTGCAGTGGGAAACCCCCCACATCTAGTACGATCAGACGACCGGTCTCCAGCTCCAGTTCAATAGTATGGCTTGATACCACGCCGAGCCCCATACCGGCTCGTACGGCTTGCTTAATCGCTTCATTTCGAGTCATTTGCATGCCAGTGCTAAGAGGGATCGACTGCTCAGAGAAAAAGCGTTCCATTGCCAACCGGGTACCGGAACCCTCCTCACGCATGATAAAGACCTCTTCAGCCAAGCGTTGTACCGGGATTATACTTTCATGCTGTAACAGATGTCCCGGCGGTGCGATCACCACCAGTGGGTTCTCCATAAAGGGTTCGTACACAAGCTCGATATCTTCTGGGGGCAATCCCATCAGGACGATATCGATCTCATTATCCTTCAGCAGCCCCATCAGGCGCTCACGGTTGGTGACATCAAGGCTCAGATCGATACCCGGATATTGTCGGCTAAAGGCCGCAAGCAGTCTTGGTGCAAAATAGTTGACGGTACTCGCCACAGCAATATTGAGGTGGCCGGTATCGAGCCCCTTCATGGCGTCCAAGACCTCCTCCATCTCCTCGAAGGTCTGGAAGATGCTACGCACATACTGGAACATCTCTCTGCCGGCCTCGGTGAGCTGGATCTTTTTCCCGGCATGCTCAAAAAGGGGCAGACCGACTGACTCCTCCAACTGCTTGACCTGCATCGACACTGCGGGTTGGCTGAGATGGAGCTCCTGCGCCGCCCGGGTGTAGTTCAAGTGTTTCGCAACGGTGGTGAAGACCCGCATCTGTCGTAGGGTTGTATGCATGGATACGCTCTCTCACATTTGGCAATCGGTTAGCGCCCGGCTCCAGCATAGAGAGATCTCTCCATGTCGATTTTTATCAGTGAGCCAATTATCAATAAATATACCACAAATAAAATATTGTATAAGCTTTTTATTATGATTTTAATTAAAAGATCTGACTTCACTTAAACGCTCACCTTCCTATACTAGCTCCACCTTGATTGAGGTTTTTTACAGAGAATTTTTTACTGACAGCATGGAAAAGTTTTTTCCAGAAGCTGCATTTCAAGGCAACGCAATCCTAAAATCTGGAGGAATCGCTAAAATGGCCAAGAAATATGATGCGGGCGTAAAAGAGTACCGCGAAACATACTGGATGCCCGATTACACGCCGAAGGACACTGACCTCCTGGCGTGCTTCAAAGTCACCCCTCAGCCGGGCGTACCGCGGGAAGAGGTTGCAGCCGCTGTTGCCGCTGAGTCCTCTACCGGTACCTGGACTACCGTTTGGACCGACCTGCTGACCGACCTGGACTACTACAAAGGCCGCGCTTACGCGATCGAAGACGTACCGGGCGACGACACCTGCTTCTACGCTTTCATCGCTTACCCGATCGACCTGTTCGAAGAAGGTTCCGTTGTTAACGTCATGACCTCCCTGGTCGGTAACGTATTCGGCTTCAAGGCCCTGCGCGCTCTGCGTCTGGAAGACATCCGCTTCCCGATTGCCTACGTCATGACCTGCAATGGCCCACCCCAGGGTATCCAGGTTGAGCGTGACCTCCTCAACAAATACGGTCGTCCACTGCTGGGCTGCACCATCAAGCCGAAACTGGGCCTGTCCGCCAAGAACTACGGCCGCGCCTGTTATGAAGGTCTGCGTGGCGGTCTTGACTTCACCAAGGATGACGAGAACGTCAACTCCCAGCCGTTCATGCGCTGGCGTCACCGTTTCGACTTCGTCATGGAAGCTATCCATAAGGCTGAAGCCGAAACCGGCGAGCGTAAGGGTCACTACCTGAATGTTACCGCACCAACAGCCGACGAGATGATGCGTCGTGCCGAGTACGCCAAGGAGATCGGTGCCCCAATCATCATGCATGACTACATCACCGGTGGTTGGGCTGCCAACACCCAGCTGGCCCAGTGGTGTCAGAACAATGGCATGCTGCTACACATCCACCGTGCCATGCACGCCGTACTCGACCGCAACCCGCACCACGGTATCCACTTCCGCGTACTGACCAAGATCCTGCGTCTGTCTGGTGGTGACCACCTGCACTCCGGTACCGTTGTCGGTAAGCTGGAAGGCGACCGTGACGCAACCTTGGGTTGGATCGACATCATGCGTGACTCCTACGTCAAGGAAGACCGTTCTCGCGGTATCTTCTTCGACCAGGACTGGGGCGCCATGCCTGGCGTACTGCCTGTCGCATCCGGTGGCATCCACGTCTGGCACATGCCTGCACTGGTCAGCATCTTCGGCGACGACTCCGTACTGCAGTTCGGCGGCGGCACCCTGGGTCACCCATGGGGCAACGCTGCTGGAGCAGCTGCCAACCGTGTTGCGGTTGAAGCCTGTGTTGAAGCGCGTAACCAAGGCCGTGAGCTGGAGAAGGAAGGCAAGGATATCCTTACCACCGCAGCCAGCCACAGCCCTGAGCTGAAAGCCGCGATGGAAACCTGGAAAGAGATCAAGTTCGAATTCGACACCGTCGACAAGCTGGACGTATCTCACAAGTAATTGTCTGCCAGGCAAGCGGCCGACTGAGTCGGGCGCTGCCTGAACGACTTACCCGATTCGAATATATAGAGGTATATACCAATGAGTGAATTGCAGGATTACGCTTCCAGCCTGGAAGATACCAACAGCCGCAAGTTCGAGACTTTCTCCTACCTGCCGGCCATGAGCCCTGAGCAGATCCGAACCCAGATCGATTTCATCGTATCCAAGGGTTGGAACCCATCCATTGAGCACACCGAGCCGCAAAATGCGTCCGGCAGCTACTGGTACATGTGGAAGTTGCCGATGTTCGGTGAGACCGACGTCGACGCCATACTGGCCGAGTGTGAAGCTTGCCACCAGGCGCACCCGGACAACCATGTGCGTCTATTGGGTCTGGACAACTATGCCCAGTGCCCTGGTGCTTCCATGGTCATCTACCGTGGTATCCCGACCTAAGTTCTGATTGATCGGAACTGCCCGAAAACAAACAGCCCCACCGCCCATGTAACAAGGGGGTGGGGTTTTCGGGCAAAACAACCATAGCTGCTTTTCCCAAGGCCCTTGATGGGATTTCGGAAAATCCGTTAGTAACAATACCGCCCGCTCAGCCATCAACTCGGGCAGGTTATCAAACTGATTAGAATAGGCAAGAATAGGCAGGAAAACATGAGCGATACCAACGCAGACCAGTACCTGATCCAGAATGAGCCCTACTACCGCACGGTAGGCAATGAAGTCGAGATGTACGAAGCAGCCTATGCTGCGCGCATGCCGGTGATGCTCAAGGGCCCTACCGGCTGCGGAAAATCGCGTTTTGTTGAATACATGGCGTACAAGCTGAACAAGCCTCTAATCACCGTCGCCTGTAACGAGGACATGACCGCTTCCGACCTGGTCGGTCGCTTCCTGCTCGACATCAACGGCACCAAGTGGCAGGACGGCCCGCTGACCGTGGCCGCACGCGTCGGCGCAATTTGTTACCTTGATGAAGTGGTCGAGGCACGTCAGGACACCACCGTGGTGATTCACCCGCTGACCGACCACCGTCGCGAACTGCCATTGGAGAAGAAGGGCGAACTGGTCAAGGCCCATCCGGATTTCCAGATCGTCATCTCCTACAATCCAGACTACCAATCGCTGATGAAGGACCTCAAGCAGTCTACCAAGCAACGCTTTGGTGGTTTGGACTTTGATTATCCAGAAACCGAAATTGAGACCGAGATTGTACAGCATGAAGGCGGTGTAGATGCCGAGACCGCCGGCAAGCTTGTACAGATCGCACAGCGTTCACGCAACCTCAAGGGTCATGGTTTAGATGAAGGCATGTCCACTCGACTGCTGGTGTATGCGGCACAGCTGGTAGACAAAGGCATCGACCCGATGTCGGCCTGTCAGATGGCCCTGGTCACCCCGCTAACCGATGATCCGGATATGCGCGACACCTTGAGCGCTGCAGTCAATACCTACTTCTGAGCATTTGGGACGCAGAGAACCATGAGCGTCGATTTTTCTGAATACATTACCTGTCTCGACGAGAATGACCACGGGCACCTCGAGGCGCTTGAGTCGTCCTACCACGAGGCGCAGCGGGTCATGTCACCACGTGGCCTGCAAAACTACCTGGAAGGCATGCGTGCCTTCTGTACCCTGGGTCGCGGTCATGACTTGGTGCTGACCTACGTGCAGGAAATGCCGGGCGTCGCCAAAGAGGTCGGTGAGGACGTCATTCCAGACATCGTCGAAGCAATGATGAAACTCGCATCGCATACCTCCGGCAGTGTCATTACTCTGATCGTGGCCAACCTGCCGCTGGCGGCCTCCCGCCTCGGCGATGCCGAGGTCATGCGTGGCTTTATCAAACTGTTGCACCAGATGACCGGCAAGGCCCCGCGGGGCCTGCGTCCGATGATGGAGAATCTGGACGAACTGCTCTCCAAGCTGACCCTGGGCGGGCTGCGCCGTTGGGTCATGTGGGGCGCACAGGCACACCAGCGCGACCTTGACGGCCAGCTGGCCTACTTCGGTCTACAGACCGAGTCGTCCCGATCGATCCTGCAATCGGAACGTCGCGGCACACTCTTCATCGACAACCAGCGTAAGCTCAACTTTTATTTGCGAGCGCTGTGGGCACGAGCCTTCTTCATGCGCCCCACAGCCGGCGATTTTGAATCGCGCCAGGGTATCCGTCCCTACATCGAGGATTTCCAGATCCACGTACCGGATGCCTTTGATCCCTTCCGCGGCATCGACGGCATGGAAGTCTACCGTGCAACGGCTGCACACACCGCTGCGCACATGGTCTACACTCGCGAGCCGATCTCTGCTGAGCAACTCTCTCAGGCGCAAATGCGCATGATCGAGCTATTCGAAGATGCGCGCGTAGAGTACCTCGCCTATAGCGAATTTCCCGGCCTACGCAAACTCTGGCTGCAATTCTTCACATCCGAGCCGGGTGAGAACGACGAGTTTGGCAAACCGCACGAGACCATGGACCTGATGATGCGCACCACCCGCGCCATTATGGATCGCGACTATCGCGATGAGATCGATGTCATCAACCAGGTGGCCGACGACTTCGTTACCAAGCTTGAAGAAGACCCATACAATCCACGCATGTCCTGGATGGCCGGTGTCGACTTCTACAACAAGATCGTCGATATCGCCAAGATCCCCAGTGTGCGAATCCTATCTGAGTGGCCAATCCCCTATCGTGACGACAACCGCTACTTCTGGGAATTTTCGGAAAACGTGTTCGAAACTCAGGGCGTGGACTACCTACCCGGTTCCCAACAGACGGTTCGCCGGTACGTCAATCTGATGGAATTCGTCAACGACCTCGACTCGGAGATGACACACGACAACCCGGATGAAATCCTGGTGCTGTCTACCGAGCTGTTCCCTTACGAAGACATGGGGATCAGTTACAACCAGATGGAAGGTGTGGAGCCGGTCTCCGATCCTTACCATTACAATGAGTGGGATTACCACGTGCAGCTCGCGCGTCCCGACTGGGCCACCGTCATCGAGCGCAAGCAGAGCCGTGGCGATCCCGAGATGATGGACGAGATCCTCACCAAGCATAAGCCGATTGCTTCGCGCGTCCGCCATCTGATCGATGCAATGCAACCGCAAGGGATCGTACGCCGTCGTGGTTACGAAGAGGGCGAGGAGCTGGACCTGAACGCGGCGGTACGGGCAATGATCGACATCCGTCGTGGTGTTATGCCCGATCCACGAATCAATATTCGCATTACCCGCCATCTCCGTGACCTGTCGATCGTGTTGCTGCTAGATCTCTCCGAGTCGACCAATGAGAAGATAGGAGATATCGCCGAGGGTGAAGCGGGTTACGAGGATCAGGACAGCATCCTGGACCTGACCCGCGAATCAGCCGGCCTGCTCTCCTGGGCCATCGACTCCATTGGCGACAACTTCGCTGTTCATGGCTTTGCCTCCGACGGACGTCACGACGTGCAGTACTACCGCTTCAAGGACTTCGAACAGAGCTATGATGACGAGGCAAAATCCCGCATGGCCGGCATGAAGGGCGGCCTCTCCACCCGCATGGGTGCGGCCCTACGCCACGCAGGCTGGCACCTGACCCAGCAGAATGCACAGAAACGTCTTGTGTTGCTGGTCACCGATGGTGAACCGGCCGATATCGATGAACGAGATCCTCAGTATTTACGCCATGATGCGAAGAAGGCGGTGGAAGACCTGTCGATGCAGGGTGTCTACACCTACTGCCTGACACTGGATCCCAATGCGGACCGTTATGTGGCGAGAATTTTCGGCGAGAACGGCTACTCCATCGTAGACAATGTGGAGCGTCTCCCGGAGAGGTTGCCGAGTGTTTTTGCCGCGCTGACCGGATAAATTGGAACGTTGGGACCTCTCTAAAAAGCTGGTTAATATCCGACTGGCACTGACTCAAAAAGGATTTGATTCGGATGAAAAGTAGTCGCCTGGGTTTCTATTGCCCTATGCCCACCTAAGGAAGCTCTGAACGAATCCATCGATTGAGGGATAATGGTGCACATTCTAGGCCAATCATTATATAGACCCCATGAAGCAAACAA
>JAHXHT010000063.1 GCA_025656435.1 Candidatus Thiodiazotropha sp. (ex Gloverina cf. vestifex)
AACAGTCACAATTACGGCCATACAACCGCGCCTACGCCTATCGGGGACTAATCGCCTCGGCTTTCAGCCTTCCATGGCGATCAGCGTCGGTACGGTACTATATCTTAAAGTTCCCTGCTACCAGATAGATCTCACGGCTTTTCGGGCGTGATGAGGCCGGCTTGCGGCTTACAACCCGGCCGAAGGATTGTCTGACAGACTTAATGTACTCATCGAACCCGGCACCCTGAAAAACCTTGATGACAAATCCGCCACCCGGTTTCAAGCACTCACGGGCAAAATCCAGTGCCAGTTCACAAAGATACATGGCGCGTGGCTGATCCACACTTGCCATACCCGTAACATTGGGCGCCATATCGGAAATTACAAGGTCTACAGGCTTTTCGCCAAGGAGATTCCTCAATTGCCCCAAGGGCTCATCCTCACGAAAATCCCCCTCAATAATATCCACGCCAGCAATAGGGTCCATAGGCAAGATGTCCAGCGCTACCACCTGTCCCTTCTCACCAACGAGACCCCTGGCGATCTGGCTCCACCCTCCCGGGGCTGCGCCAAGATCGACTATTCGCATCCCTGGATTGATAACCCTGTCCTTTTCCTGGATTTCCAACAATTTAAATGCCGCACGGGAGCGGTAACCCGCCTGTTGGGCCTTTTTTACATAGGCATCGTTAAAGTGTCTATCCAGCCACTGACGACTGCTTTTGCTACGTTTCACGTTTCCATCTAACCTCTTGCCGCTCAGGGCAACCGTTTCACTACGGCACCAAAAAGGGATAGAATCCGCCTCCCCTGTTATAACCGGTAACCACCATGTCACTGACACCTGCACAGATCCGCGAGCTGAAAAAACTGGCTCACCCACTAAAACCTGTGGTCATTGTCGGCCAACATGGACTGAGTGAGAGCGTACTCAGCGAGATCGACTCAACCCTCGACATTCACGAACTGATCAAAGTCAAACTGGCAGGTGCCGACAAGACCGACCGGGTGACGCTCAGCCAACAGGTCGTCGAACAGCTCTCGGCCTCTCTGGTGCAGATAATCGGTCGGGTGGCTATCTTCTATCGTCCCAATCCAAAGAAAAAGAAAAACCGAATCGTTGTTTAATGTTGAATGTCGGTGTTCGCTCCGCTCACCACCTTTTTAAAATGCATCGTGCGCATAGCGCACTCATTCAATTCAAAATTTAACATTCATAATTCAAAATTATTTGCTATTCGTACCTGACTCCCAGTATCTCAAACTCTCTCGCGCCACCGGGTGTATTAAGGAAGACATCGTCCCCCTCTTGTTTACCAATCAGGGCTCGGGCGATGGGTGAGCTGATGGAGATCAGGTTATTCTTGATGTCTGCCTCGTCGTCACCCACGATCTGATAAGTAAATTCAGCATCGTTATCCAGCTCCAACACCATGACAGTAGCGCCGAAGACAACCTTGCCACCTGCATCGAGTTGGGTTACATCGATAACCTGGGCATGAGACAGTTTGCCCTCGATGTCTTTGATACGGCCCTCAATGAAACTCTGCTGCTCACGGGCTGCGTGGTATTCGGCATTCTCTTTCAGATCACCGTGCTCACGCGCCTCGGCAATGGCCTTGATCACTTTCGGACGCTCAACACTTTTCAGCCGCGTGAGCTCCTCCTGCAATTTAGCAGCACCTCTAGCCGTCAGTGGTACCTTACTCATCGCATGATTCCTCTAAATCCATGTTTCAGTCGTGCAGATCCTGCAATCGATTGACGTTCAGCTCATCGAGTTGTTTCAACGCCAAACAGGTGGCCTCTGCGCCGGAAATGGTCGTAGTGTAACTGACCTTGTGTTGCAAGGCCGCACGTCGGATCTCTGCAGAGTCGGCAATGGCCTTGGCGCCTTCGGTCGTGTTGACGATGAAGTTAATTTCATTGTTCTTTATAGAATCGACAATATGCGGACGTCCTTCCATCACTTTATTGATCCGGCTACACGCCAGCCCTGCTGCGACGATCGTTTTACAAGTCCCACCTGTCGCACTCAGTGTAAATCCTAATTCGAGCAGGTCATGAGCGACCTGAACCGCCCTTGTCTGGTCCGCAGGTCGAACACTAATCAGTGCACGACCACCCTGTGGTAACTGAGAGCCCGCTCCAAGAATCGACTTGTTATAAGCCTCGCCGAAGGATCTGCCGACACCCATCACTTCCCCCGTGGATTTCATCTCTGGTCCCAAAACCGTATCCACACCGGGGAACTTCACGAAAGGAAAGACCGCTTCTTTAACGAAATAGTTCTCGGGAATCACCTCTTTTGTGATCCCTTGCTCCTTAAGACTGGTCCCCGCCATGCAGCGTGCAGCGACTTTAGCCAGTTGCACTCCGGTAGCCTTGGAAACGAAGGGTACGGTTCGCGAGGCACGGGGATTAACCTCCAACAGATAGATCTGGTTATCCTTAATGGCAAACTGGGCATTCATCAGACCGACCACCTTCAGCTCCAGAGCCAATTTCCTCATCTGTTCACGCATGCGATCCTGAACCGCAGCGGACAATGTATAAGGCGGTAGCGAACAGGCAGAGTCGCCGGAATGAACGCCTGCTTGTTCGATATGCTCCATGATGCCGCCGATGAACACATCCTTACCATCGCAGATGGCATCAACGTCCACCTCAATGGCGTCATCCAGAAAGCGATCAAGCAGCACCGGTGAGTCGTTGGAAACACTGACCGCTTCGCGCATGTAACGGCGCAGTTCGTTCTCGTGGTAGACGATCTCCATAGCTCGCCCACCCAACACATATGAAGGACGCACGACCAGCGGATATCCAATCTCCTCGGCAAGAAGCACCGCACTTTCGGGATCTCGTGCGGTCCTGTTCGGTGGCTGCTTGAGATTGAGTTTCTCGACAAGCTGCTGAAAACGTTCACGATCTTCTGCGAGATCGATCGAATCCGGACTGGTACCAATGATTGGCGCACCTGCCGCTTCAAGATCACGCGCCAGCTTCAGCGGTGTCTGACCGCCATACTGGACGATAATCCCCACCGGCGACTCCTTGTGAATGACTTCAAGTACATCCTCAAGTGTGAGCGGCTCGAAATAGAGACGGTCCGATGTGTCATAGTCGGTGGAGACAGTCTCCGGATTACAGTTGACCATGATGGTTTCGTAACCATCATCACGCATGGCAAAAGCTGCGTGCACACAACAGTAATCGAACTCGATACCTTGGCCTATTCGGTTAGGACCGCCACCCAGTACCATGATTTTCTTACGCTCAGTGGGCTCTGCCTCACACTCTTCGTCATAAGTGGAGTACATATAGGCAGTACTGGTGGCGAACTCAGCAGCGCATGTGTCCACCCGCTTGTAAACCGGCCGAATATCGGCTTCATGGCGAAGCTGCCGGACTTTCGATTCATCCGCATCCACCAGTTCGGCTATCCGCCTGTCGGCAAAGCCCTTGCGCTTCAGATAACGCAGGCGCTGGCTATCCAGTCCTTCCAGTCCCTGTCCGGAAATCTCTCGCTCGATATTGACCAGTTCCTCAATCTGCACCAAAAACCAAGGGTCAATGGAGCAGATCTCGTGAATCTCTTCCAGACTCATGCCAAAGCGGAAGCACTCCGCCACATACCAGATGCGCTCTGGCCCAGGCAGACGAATCTCTCTGACCAGCGTATCGCGCACATCCTCATCCGACAGATCCAGAATCTCGTTGAGACCATACATGCCGGTTTCGAGTCCCCGCAGGGCCTTCTGTAGAGACTCCTGAAAGGTGCGGCCGATAGCCATCACCTCACCCACCGATTTCATCTGCGTGGTTAAGCGATCGTCAGCAAGCGGGAACTTCTCAAAAGCGAAACGCGGTACCTTGGTAACCACATAATCGATACTGGGTTCAAACGATGCCGGTGTGGCACCGCCGGTTATCTCATTCTGCAACTCATCCAGTGTATATCCCACAGCCAGTTTGGCCGCCACCTTGGCGATAGGAAAACCGGTTGCCTTCGAAGCAAGGGCCGAGGAACGAGAGACGCGTGGATTCATCTCGATGATGATCATGCGTCCGTTTTCCGGGTTGATGGAAAACTGAACATTGGAGCCGCCGGTCTCCACGCCGATCTCACGTAATACCTCCAGCGAGGCATTACGCATGATCTGATACTCTTTATCGGTCAGCGTCTGCGCCGGTGCGACAGTAATGGAATCACCGGTATGCACACCCATGGGATCGAAGTTCTCGATGGAGCAGATAATAATGCAGTTGTCCTTGCAGTCCCGCACCACCTCCATCTCGTACTCTTTCCAGCCGAGGATCGACTCTTCGATCAGCAACTCGTTGGTCGGCGACAGATCGAGGCCGCGCTCACAGATCTCGACAAACTCTTCCGGATTATAGGCGATACCACCGCCGCTACCGCCCATGGTGAAGGACGGACGGATGATGGTGGGGTAACCGATCTGCACCTGTACCTGCTGAGCCTCCTCCATGCTGTGAGCAATGGCTGACCTGGGCATATCCAAACCAATCTTACGCATTGCCTGACGAAACAGATCCCGGTCCTCAGCCTTGTCGATGGCCTCTCGGGAGGCGCCAACCATCTCCACACCGTATTTTTCCAACACACCCTCACGCACCAGGTCGAGGGCTGAGTTGAGCGCAGTCTGACCGCCCATAGTAGGCAGCAGTGCATCCGGGCGCTCTTTCTCGATAATCCGCTCCAGGGTCTGCCAGGTAATCGGCTCGATATAGATCGCATCCGCCATGTCCGGATCGGTCATGATGGTGGCCGGATTGGAGTTGACCAGAATGACCCGGAACCCTTCCTCCCGCAACGCCTTACAGGCTTGTGCGCCGGAGTAGTCGAATTCACACGCCTGTCCGATGACAATCGGACCGGCGCCTATGATCATGATGCTTTGTATGTCAGTACGTTTTGGCATTTAATAACCGTTGTTTCAGATTAGCCGCAAATAAACGAAAATCACCGCAAATTTTCGCTATAGATAAAAAATGGATCATCGTGCCGTTTGAAATAAATCAGCTACAATACATCCCCCCCCCCACCGATTCCAGATGACCGATCGCTAGAACTTAATGCTCGTACATCAACCTGGAATTTGCCTACAGTTCTAAAAAAGCAGGGCCTAACTCACTACCTTCCTCATGGACACCACCGATAATCCCCTGCGAAATCCGTTTCGTATCTCTCGCATGTATTTTTCGGTGATTGGTGCTTACTTCGGGCTCAGGCTTTTTTCATCAACTCGATGAAGTGATCAAAAACAGGCGCCACATCATGCGGACCGGGGCTCGCTTCCGGATGCCCCTGAAAACTAAATGCCGGTTTATCCGTGCGATGGATACCTTGTAGCGTGCCATCAAAGAGAGAGCGGTGTGTGGCCCTCAAGGTATCAGGCAATGATTTCTCATCGACTGCGAAACCATGGTTCTGGTTACTGATCATCACGGTGCCACTCTCCAGATGTTGCACCGGATGGTTGGCGCCATGGTGGCCGAACTTCATTTTTTCTGTCTTGGCGCCTGAGGCTAACGCCAACAGTTGGTGACCGAGACAGATGCCAAAGACAGGGAGACCCGTATCGACAATTCGGGAAATCGCCTCGATGGCATAATCGCAGGGTTCTGGATCACCCGGTCCATTGGACAGAAAGATGCCGTCAGGCTGCATAGCCAGCACCTCATCGGCCGGCATCTGTGCCGGTACGACGGTAATACGACAACCTCGATCGGTGAGCATACGCAGAATATTGCGTTTGACCCCATAGTCGTAGGCCACAACATGGTAAGGCAGATTCTCATCCCCTGCGTCTAGCGGCTCCGGCAGTCCCGCTTCGAGAGACCAACTGCCTTGTGACCAATTGTATGGAGTTTTGGTTGTCACTGATTTTGCCAGATCCATGCCCTTGAGACCGGGGAAGTTCTTGGCATGTGCCAGCGCTTGCTGTTCATCGAGACGATCACCCGCAACGATACAGCCGTTTTGAGCGCCTTTCTCACGCAGGATTCGAGTCAGGCGACGGGTATCGATACCCGCGATCGCGACAATCCCATTGCGTGTCAGATAGTCTTCGAGAGAGGTCTCCGAACGCCAGCTACTGGTGATCAGCGGGAGATCCTTGATGACCAGGCCTGCGGCATGGATGCAGCCCGATTCCTCGTCTTCCAGGTTAACTCCGGTGTTACCGATATGAGGATAGGTCAGCGTGACAATCTGTTGGCTGTAGGATGGATCGGTCAAAATTTCCTGATAGCCGGTCATGGCGGTATTGAAAACCACCTCACCGACAGCTTGTCCCTCTGCACCAATGGCCTCACCGTGAAATTGGCTACCATCTTCCAGGACCAGAACTGCTGGTTTTCTCAAGAATCTCTCCATTACGGGCGTGCAAAAAGGGGCAGGCCACAAGTAGCCTGCCCCAGAGAATTCAAAATAGGTTGGTGTCGATTACGACAAGTCGGCACAACCATCAGACAGACGCATATTCTACTGATGCGCATACAGACTGTCTATCCGAATCAATACAAAATATCAGCACTCGGGGGCCTCTCTCTGGGTAAGGCGTCGCAAGCTAACTGCAATCAGACATTCGCCGAGCATAGGCGTAACTAAATCAACTGGTCAGATGCCCCCTGACCCAGTTCACAATACCGGCCGTATCCATGGCGCCAGCTTGCCGGGCAATCTCATGCCCACCTCGCATCAGCATCAGGGTGGGTATGCTGCGTATGCCGAAACGGGCGCCCAGCTGTTGGGCCTCCTCGGTATTCACCTTGACCAGGCGCACAGTGGGTTCAAGCTGTGCCGCTGCCTGCTCAAAGGCCGGGGCCATCATGCGACAAGGCCCGCACCAGGGGGCCCAGAAATCGACTAACAGGGGAATGTCGCTTTTCTGCGCATGCTTTGTGAACCGCGCTTCATCCAATTCCAATGGTTGGCCGCTAAACAGTGGCCGATGACATTTTCCGCATTTCGCGCCGTCGGCCAGCCGATCTGACGGTACACGATTGATCCCATCGCAGTGTGGACAGACAATATGTTGTGCTTCACTCATGACTCGATTTCCTGCTAAGACCTTCCCTCATCAGATGGGGTAACGGAGCCACCATTTCAAGCCCCGCTTTCTGCCTAAGTTTCAGTATAATGGCCGACCGGATTCACAACTTCTCTCAGGAGCTCTCACAGATGGCTGACTCCCCCTTCATCATCGATGTTACTGCCGAAAACTTTCAACAGGTGGTACTTGAGACCTCTATGAGCCGACCGGTCCTGGTCGATTTTTGGGCTGAGTGGTGCAACCCGTGCAAGTCATTGATGCCCACATTGGCCAAATTGGTCGATGAGTATCAGGGCAAATTCATCCTCGCCAAGGTCAATACTGAAGAGCAGCAACAGCTGGCAACCCATTTCGGCATCAAAAACATTCCCTGCGTCAAACTCTTCCTTAATGGCCAGATGGTGGATGAGTTTCTGGGTGCCCTGCCGGAACCGGAGATCCGTAGCTTCATCGATAAACATATCCCCCGCGAGTCGGACGGCCTGCTGGCCCAGGCGGATCAGCTCTTGATACAGGGTGATGCCGACGGGGCAGGCAGTTTGATCCAGCAGGCTGCCGAGATGGATCCTGGCAGCCCGAAAGTCATGTTGGCCAATGCCCGCTACCTGGCCGCCATCGACAAGCTGGATGAAGCAGAACAACAACTCCAGGCACTGCCTAAAGAGGAGCAGGAGAACCCTGAGGTCACCGCCATGCTGGCACGTATTCAGTTCGACCGCTCCACCGCAGACAGCCCTCCGGTGGAAAGCCTTGAGCAGCGTTTGAAGGAGAATCCGGCTGACAGCGAAGCACTGCACCAACTCGCCACCCACAAGATCATGCAGAACGATTATGAAGGTGCACTTGAGTTGCTGTTGACCCTGTTACAAAAAGATCGTGACTATGGTGACGACGCCGCACGCAAGGATATGCTGCGTATTTTTGAGCTATTAGGCGGCCAGGGGGATCTGGTTAAACGCTATCGGAACCGGATGTTCAATGCACTGCATTGACCGGTTGAAACTGCGTCCTCAAGCAGACATCAATAGCGTAAGGGTAATCGCTTATTGATGATCGTTTGATGCTGACCGGAGGAGATATACCCACCCTTAACCAGATCTTTAAAGATGCGGCAGACCATCTCCCGCGAGGCACCGATGCGGTTGGCCAGCTCCTGCTGGGTGAATGACTCTTCAATGACCATCTTGCCATCCTGCTCGATAGCCATACCCTGCAGGGTTTTACTCAGTCGCCCATAGACATCGCACAGAGCCAGACTCTTCACCTCTTCTGTCAACGATCTGACCCGATGCGCAAGATCCTTGAGTAGATGGATGGCAATGTCGGGATTCTTCTTCAAGACCTGATGAAAGGCCTGTTTAGACATCACGGCCATGGTGGATTTCTCCACCGTCATAATCGATGCGGAGCGTTCAGAGTCATCGATCAGGGAGAGTTCACCGAAGTACTCTCCCGCAGTCTGATAGTTGAGAATCGCTTCCTTGCCATTTTCATCGTTGATGAAATACCTTAACCTTGCCATCGAGTATCAGGTAGAGCGAATCACTACTATCCCCTTCAGAGAGGATGATGGTATGCCTCGGAAGGACCCGTTTAACCATGTACTGCTCAATCAAAGCATGATCGGCGGCATCCATAGAGGCGAAGATAGAGATGTTCTCAAGCATAAACTTATTATATACAATCAATTAGAAAAAACTGCCTAGAGTTAGTGGGAATAAATCACACTACCCCTAACCCCCTTTTAACCACACAACGGAAACATAGTGACAAAAAGAAGGGGTTTATCCTCCCTGGGCCTGGGATTATTGATCAGTATCCTGGGTATCGCTATCAGCTTTTCACCTGGCACTTCGGACTGGGAAGAGGCGATCGGACTCGGCCTGCTGTTCAAAATACGGGGTCACCACCCACCTCCGCAAGACGTCGTGATCGTTTCCATCAACGGCGAGACCGCAGCTCAACTCGGTTTAGGAGAGGAGATACCCGATTGGCCCCGTTCCCTCCATGCCGACCTGATCAACCGCCTGACAGAGGCGGGAGCTGGGGTGATCGCCATGGATATTTTCTTCAAAAAACCCGGCATCCCGGAGATGGACAACCGTCTGGCCGATGTGATAGATCATGCCGGTAATGTTCTTCTTGTGGCATATCTACAGCAGCAGGCGGTGGAATCAGGCGTGGAGATCCTACATATCGAAAAACTCCTCCCCCCGCTTGAAACACTTTCAGAGAGTGCTACCGGTCTGGCGCCATTTGTTCTGCCTAAAATTCCGGTAAGAGTGAGTCGTTTCTGGACATTCAACGGTAACGACGAGATGCCATCACTCCCTTCAGCGGCGCTGCAGCATCATGCTGATCCTGAAGGACACCTTGTCAGAAAGTTACTCATCACTGCCGGACTACTGCCCAGCGACACGGACATAGATGATATCTTCAAATATCTGCGCAGTGATCAAAAGACAGGTAACCACCTGCTAAAGCTCCTGCAGACAGACCCACCAACAGAAATTACATCGTCTCAGTTGCAAAAGCTCACAGCACTTTTACAACTCTATGTGGGGGACAGCCATCCCTATCTGAATTTCTATGGTCCACCGGGCAGCATCCTGACCGTTCCTTACCAGGCACTACTCACCACTGACCCTGGAGGGTTACACCGGTTCGAAGGCAAAGTGGTGTTCGTCGGTTATGCCGGGGCCTATCAACCCAGGCAAAAAGACGGCTTTTATACCGTCTTTACTCAGGAAAACGGCCTTGATCTGAGTGGCGTTGAAATCGCAGCTACCGCCTTCGCCAATCTGTTGCAGAAAGAGACCCTTTCCCCCCTTTCGCCAAGCAACCTGATCCTGCTTCTGCTTGTCTACGGCTTCGCCATTGTCCTGCTATTCCGCTATATGTCAGGCCTCATGGGCATTCTGCTCGGCCTCTGCGCAGCCACACTCTATCTGTTGCTGGTCTATCGTCTGTTTGCACAATACAACCTGTGGCTACCCTGGTTCGTACCCCTGGCCCTGCAGACACCCTTGGCACTGATCCTCTCACTCACCTGGCACTACCGGCAGATGCGAATCAGCCGCGAACAATTACGCGAACTGTTCGGCTACTACCTGCCCAATGACGTCATAGACCGTCTGGCTCAGGACAAAGATCAAGCCATGCAGCAAAGTGAAGCAGCCTTTGGCGTCTGTCTGGCCTCCGATGCCCAGCAATACACCAAGTTAGCGGAAACGCTGGAGCCGCAAACCCTGCAGGTCTTCCTCAACCGCTATTATGAAATCCTCTTCACCCCCGTCAGGTCGAGGGGGGCGTGGTGTCCGATGTCGTGGGAGACGCCATGCTGGCGATCTGGCCATCGACAACACCGGATCAGAGCCTGGCGCAAAAGGCTTGTGAAACAGCCCTCGACATCAACCTGGCATTGGAACATGCCGATTTCGAGCCGAAACTCTTTACCCGGATCGGCCTGCATGCAGGTAAGCTGGTCATGGGTCATGTGGGCGCCATCGATCACTTCGAATACCGGGCAGCGGGGGATATGGTCAACACCGCCTCCCGTATCGAGAATCTCAACAAATTGCTTGGCACTGCCATACTCGCCTCGAGAGAGGCGGCAGCCGGCTTGCAGGGCATTGTGACCCGGGAGTTGGGAGACTTTCCCGTCCCGGGCAGACAACAGCCGATCACCCTATTTGAGGTGGCTGCGAGCGATGTCACGGTCACATCAGAGATGAGAGCGCTTCATCTCAGTTTTGCCGAAGCGCTTGCCTATTGGCGTCAGAGCGATAAGGCGACTGCCTGCGATAAATTCGAGGCCATCCTGCAGGATCATCCTGATGACGGTCCCTGCATCTACTACATCCAGCAATACCGGGCAAGCGTGTCGCTACCTCGTGAAAGATTTTGGGACATCCGAGTCCCCAAAATCGACTCGCCAACGCGACAGCCGTTATGCCCCGACCG
>JAHXHT010000064.1 GCA_025656435.1 Candidatus Thiodiazotropha sp. (ex Gloverina cf. vestifex)
AAGTTGTTTGCTTCATGGGGTCTATATAGTGATTGGCCTAGAATGTGCACCATTATCCCTCAACCGATGGATTCGTTCAGAGCTTCCCTAATGACATCCACCGATGCGCTCGAAATAGAATCGACGTAGTAGTTTGCTTTTACAGAGACACTCTGACCGATCGACTTGCGCACCAGGATTGAAGGACCATCGACTGTGACGCCACCACCATCATAGCTGTGAAACAGTACGTCAGCCCTCTCTTCAGGCAGCACGGCAGCTGATAGTGTAAAGCTGACGGCCATAAAACCCGCTAAACACAGTAGCCATCTAGTTACAGCCACAACCACCTCCCCCCTTGCCATCGGCACCACGTGCTGCCTCACGGGTCTCATAGACGTGAAGCCGATAGGCATTCGCCACAGGGTCACGATCGAAACTCATGATGGGATCGGCCAGGTTGGCACGCTCATAGGGTTTCACCCAGGGCTCCACGCTACAGGCGGAAACCATCATGGCCAGCAGTGTCGCTACAGCAACCCTGAGGGTGTGTTTGCCTAGTGGCATCATTCGCGGATCAGCTCCCGGACCTGTTGCTGGTACGCTTCTTCATAACCCGGCTTATAACCCTTGTGGAGATACCGCACCTTGCCGTCCCGGTCGATGAGAAAGGTGCTCGGCATGGCACGTACCTGATAGTTTTCGCTGACCTGGTTTTTGCTGTCGTAAAGCACCGGGAAGCTGACGGGAATCTCTCTCAGCACCTTCTCAGCCGCAGCACTATCCTCTTCCACGTTCACGCCCAGCAGGGTAAACCCCATGGGTTCATAGCGTTGATAGAGCTGGTCCAATATCGGCATCTCCTGACGGCAGGGACCGCACCAGGAGGCCCAGAAATTGATCATCACCACCTGACCGCGAAGCTCGCTCAGTTTGATATTTTCACCAGAGCGGCTTTTCAAAGTGAAATCCGGCGCCGGACCGGATGTATTGGCGGCCAACACCTGTCCCGTGACCAGCATCATCGCCACAGCCATCAACACTGTCCTGGTCCAATATATTGTGTGGGTAAATATCAACATAGTGAATTCCTCAAAAGAAAAATGTCAGGCCGCCGTGCAGCTCGATATTGTGGGTGGTCTTTGCTTCGCCCAGCAGATCTGACTCAAACATATGGTCCCTGGCATCCAAATGGAGGGTCAGCCAGTCGTTAATCAGAAAGCGATAACCGGCACCGACATTGACAGTAAATTCGTCGTTCCCCGCAAAACGGGTACTGCCCACGCCGGCGATCAGATAGAACTGGCTGTTGTAGGCATGCCGGCCACCCAAAAAGACTTCGCCGGGTAGCAAATTGTATCCCGCCGAGAGGTTGTAATAGGTGAAGTCCCGCTGATCATCAGTCAGTAGTTGCACATTGCCACTGAGTAGCTCGAAGCTGGTTTTGTCTGCCGTACTGGTGCCTATTGCCGCCTCGAGAAAAATTCCCTCTGTGACGTGATAAGCGATTCTGGCACCGTAAACCGGACTGGTACCGAAATCCTCAACACTGAGAAATCCAGCATAAACACCCACCTCAAAATCCTCTTCATCAATATCGGGTTCGACAAATTCCCGCCGGGCAATTTCCGGTTGTACGACCGGCTCTGAACGCAGGCTGCCATCAATAGCCTCCTGCGAAAAAGCAGGCAGGCTGCCCATGAACATCGTCAGCGCAATGCCGCTTAAAAGAAGAAACCGAATCCAATTTTCCACTGATCAAAATCTTCATTATCGTCGCGACTGGTAAAGACGGTGTAGTGTCTGAACTCAGCGCGCAGAAAGAAACGTCGTGTCATATAGGCGTGCAGGCCAATACCGACATGCGCCGTCGAATCGGTACGGTCTTCGGTCTGTACCAAGGTGGTATCCGGTTTGGTGTTGATCATGCCACCCCCAATCGTAAAAAAGGGGCTGTAACGCCACTCTGGAAACGGGTGGGAGAGCAGATTGACATCGACCATGTATTCACTGGAGAAGTTGCCTATCGCCTGCGACAGTGTTATCTCCGTGGATAAATTTTCGTTAAAGGCATACCCGCCATAAACACTCAATACAGCTGCACCATCCATGTCGCCGCCGAGAAAACCGAACTCCCAGTCCCGCTGCTTAAAATCATCAAACGTGAAGAGTTCAACATATAGTGGCTCTCCATCAGCAGTCATGGTCAGCTGCATCTGCTCCGCATGGACCCAGCCTAAATGTTCACGGTGGGTACGCACTTGAAACCAGTCAGTTCGACGCTTGAGTACCTCAACTGATTCACCACGCTCGACCACATAGTCGATCGGATAGCCGATTCCGGGACCGGTGTGCACTTCGATATAGGGGGCGGTCACCTCAACGTTGAGATGCGCCTGCTCTGCTCGACCCATTAACGGTACCAGCCATAGCAACAACAACAGCCAACCAGGCTGAAGGACCTGCTTAAACCTCTTTTGTCTCAAACGTCAGTTATCCAGTGGTGCAAGAAAGGGGTCATTGTAATACTGAGCACCGATATCTAGCCACTCGGCAATTAAGCGCTTCTCTGCATCACTCAGATATCCGTAGTGTGTAGCGCCTGCATCGAATTTACCCAGGAACCGTCCCGCTGCGGCAGAACCTGCAACCATGGAGGCGCCACCGGCAACCGGCACCGGCACCGGCACCGGCACCGGTACATCGGGCAAGGGTATCGGATTTCCATCAGCATCCAGTATCAAGTTGCCGTCCGCGTCAACCTCATAGAGCTGATTACCGTCCACGTCAGTTGCCGGCACCAGTACTTCCTCTAATATTCCGTCAGCATTGACTACCTGAACATTATCGGGGTAGAGCAATTCGTGATACGCAGCAAAATGCTCAGGTTCATCATCGGATGCACCATCAGTCAGATTCAGCTGGGCTTCCGGCTCTACCGCCACACCGGCATTGTCTGAGGTGTGGCAACCGGTACAGGTGTGATCATCAACCACATTACCCATGCCGTCCAAAACCTCTCGCGGCTGACTCCATAGGGGATGGAGATGCGCTTCGTAATGGATAATCGAACGGCAGAGACTGTTCCAGGTTGTATCACAGTTACTACCACTCATGGGCTGTGCTGTTGTCAGATCATCGTAGCGGAAAGTAATATCCGGATCGGCTGCACGTACCGTGGTGTCGGTCCACTCATCGGTGAAGAGAACATCCATCGTCGGCTCACAGGCACCGCCGCTGCAATTTAGACGATTACGGGTCTGCGCCATCGACTCCCCTGGATTGGTCCATAATGCCGGGTCGGTATTTGGAATACGGCAAACTACCTGAGGGAGCACCAGCATTGACACTTGGTGGTGCCGCTGTCAGGCGTCCATGCGGCAGTGGACTGGCAGGGTCATGACAGCCACTGCACTCAATCACTTCGCCTGGACGGAATTGCAACCAGAAGGGGTGATTCTGTTCAATCTTTCTACCGTCGGCATCGAGCACTTCAAAGCTGACAGGAATATTGGCCGGTACCCTTACCTGTACCGAACCATCAGGCTCGATGGGGGTATAGCCAATCACTTCTCGCATACCGAATTGCGCGGTACGACCAAAGGCAGAATTGGAAAAGTCGAGAACATCCTGATCAGGAATGGTGACCGGTTTGATCAGTCTTAAGAATCGGGCGGTCCGATTCGCTGCCAGTGTCTGTGCAGGGTCGGCCAGGGTCGGAATATCCGGTGTAGCGGCATCCAGCCCATCCATGTCATAGATGCTGCGGATATGAAGCAATCCCACTTTTTCATCCACCAGTGTGGGATCGAGTTCAACGCCTGGCATTTTGTCAAGCCGGACTGTCGGCAGCGTTCGATTATCCGCAGCCACCACTTCACTGTAGATCACGCCCTCCTGTGGAGCAACGATAGGTAACTGGGTCTGCTGCGAGATATCGTAAATGAAGATGCCGTAGATCGGTGGCGCTTCAATCAGATTGGGATTCGCCAGACGATCTGCGGTACAGGGAACAATAATACTGTTCTCCATCAAGCGGCACTGGCTCCAGCTGATCAGCAGGCGATTGGTGCCGTCGTAGAGTGGAAATGCACTGCTCAAGCGACCACCACTGGAGGCTGTGCCGTCTGTCGTAACTTCATGCACCGTCGCGAAAGACTGTGCGGGTCCCGCAAGTCCTAAGTTCTGCCATGTCGGCTGTTGGTTATCGACAAAGTCTGGGGAATCGATTCGCATCATCGCACCTCCCCAGTTGGTACCATCAAATGGGAGCAGCAGGCTCAAAAGCTGTCCATCCGGCATCTCCATCGGCCGCATAAACTGTACTGTGCTACCAGCGGTGCCTGTGTCATGGCTATTCACGCCGTAGAGCAACTCCAGCTCCGTACCGTCTGGATTCATACGATAGAGATGAATGGAGTTATTACCGTCCGCATTATCCCAGCGACTAAAAACGATCTGTCCGCTATCAAGCACACTGGGAGCAAAATCATGACTGCGATTTAGTGAAATCTGTTTAATATTTTGACCGTCGTCATCCATAACATGCAAGACCATAGCTGGCTCATCCACCGCCCGCTCCATAGCCAGATACTGTGATTTACCTTCATCCAACAACCTCGCCTTGGCAAGGCGTTGGCGTGTTGAGGAGAAAACGATGCGTCCGTCCGGGAGAAAATGGGGGAAACGGTCATGCCCATCTTCTGCAGTGATATCCGAACTGATGATTCGTCTGAGACCGCTTGTCATTATGTCATATTCCCAGATATTCCATGTCGGCTGATCCTCCGGATCAGCCCCTTCAATCAGCGGCATACGCATTGAAAAAAGTAACTTATCACCTTCAAAAGAGACAGAGACATCACGCACGTCACCCTGTCCTCCCGTGATACTACCCGTAATGTTGTACTCAGCAGCGCTGGGGGATGCGCGATCTCTTAGATAGAGATCTCCTCCCGCCTCGAATGCTTGAGTAACCCGGATATCGGTAGTTGCTGTATCGATCACTGGCCTTTTTACATAAGCAATAGGCTTATCAACCACAACAGGATCAGGCTCATCACTACCTGTGCCGCAACCGACCAACAAAAGGACCGGAATACATAAGCCCGAAAGAGCCGCAGTAATTTTACGATAAGAGTTGTTCATTCGCTGATGGTCCCTTCAGATGCCGTACTTAACTTTTCGATCAAGATAAAACACGAATAAGAATTAGCTTCATATATCGTCAAGTAAATCATGGAGTTGAAAGTCTACGCTAAGAAACATCCCAATCAGTGCGATAGATCACACCCTGCGAATACGCAGTATCACTTTTCGGAGAGATTGAGTTGACAATCCAGGGGGGTCATATAGAAAGCATGGGTAAAGATTAATAACTCCTCGCAGGCATTTAATTCAGCTTGAAAGAGGAATCCGTTTTCAACATGGAACAGAGGCACTCTGACATGTCAGGAATGAAGTTGAGAAAGCGACCTTCAAAACAGATACACGCCGCACTGCTGGCACTGCCGCTTTTTTTGTTGGTTTGCACAACAACAATGGGTGGGCCAAGAGAACAGGCCAAACGTATGCACGACCGGTTGGCCGGCGTACCTCCCACAACGGCCACCCTCGATCTGATGGTTGATGAGATCGTCAACAACAACGACCCCTTGGCCGCCGCCATGATTGCCGTCGAGCATGATGATTTCTACAACGTCACTTTAAAGAACTGGGCGACTCCCTGGACCAATGAGGAACAAACCGTTTTCGCACCCCTGAATGACTATTCAGCCACCGTTATCGGCATGGTGCGTGATGAAGAGCCCTTCAACCAACTGCTATCTGCCGACATCCTCTATGTCGGCAGTAACTCCCCTGTCTACTCAGTCAGTGACAACGCCCACTACGAGGCTATGGAAGATCAGGGGCTCAATCTGAAAGATGTACTGGTAAAAACCACTCAGTCAAGTGAAACGGGAATACCGAGCAGTGGGGCCGCGGGTGTTATTTCTACACGTGCTGCTGCACGCGCTTTCTTCATCGACGGCACAAACCGGGGGATGTTCCGTTTCACCATGCTTAACCATCTCTGCACAGACCTGGAGCTGATCAAGGATCCCACCCGATCATCTGACAGGGTTCGCCAGGATGTTTCGCATAGCCCAGGTGGTGACAGCCGGGTCTATTTCAACAACTGTCTCGGCTGCCATGCCGGCATGGAGCCCTTGGCTGAGGCCTACGCCTACTATAACTACCAATACCCAGCTGGCAATGAAGAGGCGGGAAGCCTTGACTACACACCGGGTATCGTCCAACCCAAGTATCTGATCAACAGCAACAATTTCAAAGACGGGTACGCCACGGTGGATGACAGCTGGATCAACTACTGGCGCGAAGGACCCAACTCTGTACTCGGCTGGGATACCAGCCTGCCCGGTTCGGGCAACGGCGCTGCTTCGATGGGTCAGGAGCTGGCCAACAGCCATGCCTTTGCGGAATGCCAGGTAACCAAAGCATTCGAGGCCGTCTGTCTCAGAGAACCGGGTGACAGTGCCGATCGTGCACAGATTGACACGATGACCACCAGCTTCAAGTCCGGCTATAACATGAAACGCGTCTTTGCCGAAGCCGCCGTCTATTGCGCAGGGGATTGAGCTCGTGCCAGCCAAGAGAGTGATCATGCATCAACGGAAAAAAAATACCACTCAGGGATGGGCGAGCCGTCTCCTCCCGATCTGTTTCCTATCCATCATGACCCTGGGTATCCAGGGGTGTCAGGATGGTGTTTCCACTGAGGGGCAGCCAATAACAAACGGCACACCTGCCAGCACCTACAACGGTCCGGCAGCCCGCACGACGGATATTCAGAATTTCTGCGTCAGTCTTTGGGAGCCCCTACGTAAGCAAAACCGTTGTGGCGAGTGTCATGGTACTGGCGGTCAAGCCCCGCTCTTCGTGCGTGAGGATGATGTCAACCTGGCATACGAGGCGGTCAATCCCTTTATCAACCGCGCCGAACCGGATGCATCAAGCCTGGTCACCAAAGTGGCAAATGGCCACAACTGCTGGGAGGCGAGCGATAGCGCTTGTGCTTCTATTATCACAACCTACGTAGAAGCTTGGGTAGGCACCGGCACTACAACTGGCCGGGAGATTGAACTGGAAGCCCCAATCGACAAAGTAGTCGGCGAGAGCAAGCAGTTTCCTGTTGACCCGATACTCTTTGCAACTCACGTACACCCATTGTTAACCCAATATTGCATCGAGTGCCATATCGAGACGGCCATTGCACCACAGTCGCCCTATTTCTCTGATACAGATATCGATACAGCCTACGCATCTGTCAAAACTTCTATTGATCTGGACACACCGGCAAATTCCCGACTGGTATTGCGTCTATTGGAATTGCATAACTGCTGGGACGACTGTCCAAGCAACGCATTAGAAATGGAAACTGCCATTACACAGATGGCAGACGGCATCCTGCCCACACCAATTGATCCTGATCTGGTCGTTAGTGGGGCGCTCTCACTACCGAACGGCATCGTCGCAAGTGGCGGCAGCCGGCATGAGACAGATGTGATTGCACTATATGAATTCAAGACCGGCACTGGCGATATTGCCTATGACACCAGCGGCGTCGATCCCGCGATCAACCTGACAAAAAGCGGAGATGTCTCCTGGGTTGAGGGCTGGGGACTGGAATTCCGCAACGGTAAGGCCCAAGGCGTCACGGGTGACAGCAGTAAGCTGACACAGTTGATTCAGGCCACCGGAGAATACTCCGTCGAGGCCTGGTTGGTTCCCGCCAATGTCACTCAGGAAGGCCCTGCCCGTATCGTGAGCTACTCGGCCGGCGACAACGTACGTAACTTTACGTTGGGCCAGTCCATGTACAACTACAACTTCATGCACCGCTCGAGTACCACGGATGGCAACGGTGAACCTGCTCACTCTGCCGCCGATGCCGATGAGGACCTGCAGGCATCAGAGCAGCATGTGGTTATCACCTACGATCCTGCCAACGGCCGGCGCATCTATGTCAACGGCGTCTTCATCGACGCTACGGCATCGGGTAATCTCAGTGATTGGGATGACAGCTATGCGCTCGTGTTGGGAAGCGAACCCTCCGGCACCAACCCCTGGGCTGGTAAGGTCCGTCTTCTTGCAGTTCACAACCGAGCCTTGACTGAGCCGCAGATTACGCAGAATTTTGCAGCCGGCGTCGGAGAGAAGTACTACCTGCTGTTTAATGTCACCGATCTGGTTGGCCTCCCACAGAGCTATATCATGTTCGAGGTGAGCCAGTTCGATAACTACAGCTATCAGTTCCGTGATGCCCGATTCATTAGCCTGGATACTACAGTCACGCCGGGTTCGATCCCTCTGGAAGGTATGCGTATTGGTATCAACGGTAAGGAATCATCCATGGGCCAGGCGTATGACCATCTGGTCACCACGATCAACGGCACCGATTACACGGCCAACGGCCAATCACTTTCCAGAATCGGCACCACTATCCCACTGGAAAAGGGTTCCGACAGTGATGAGTTCTTCCTCACCTTCGAAAGACTCGGCTCAAACACCAATGTCTACACGGAACCTGCAATCCCGCTACCAGCTGTGCCTGCTGATGACGATCCAGCCTCTCTGGTCGGCCTGCGAACCTTCGAAGAGATCAGCGCCAGCATGTCGATGCTGACCGGTGTACCGCGCACCAACAGTGCCGTGGCATCGACCTACACTACGATCAAGCAACAGTTGCCCTCTTCGGAAATCATCAACGGATTTCTCTCCTCACATCAGGTAGCCGTCTCACAGCTGGCCATCGAGTATTGTAGTGAACTGGTGGATGACAACAGCCTGAGAAGCAGCTTCTTCCCCGGTCTCAACTTCTCGACCAATGCCAATGATATTGTCGATAGCACTTGGCAGGATCAGGTGGTAAATCCCATTATCGAGACCTTCCTCGGCCAGAACATTGCCACGCAACCTGTACCTGCTGACGTCAGAGCGGAACTGATGCTGTTGTTGACCGACACTTCAGACCTCAAACCATACGACAGCAGTGGCAACTCGAATCCTGATGGCTTGCCGGATGGCCTGGCCCGGTGCGGGGGACCCTGTAGTGCAGATCGCACGAGCGTCGTTACCAAGGCTGCTTGTGCCTCGGTGCTGGGAAACGCCACATTGCTACTCCAGTAAAACCCCTGGGAACTCTATAAGACGGAAGATTGAATATGCGCAGAAAAGTGAAAAATCTCTCACCAGACGCCCCATTGCTATATCCGGACCATCCGCGCCCGATGAGCCGACGTGATTTCATCCGCCAGGGGTTGATGAAGGGGATGGCAGCCGTCACTGCACCCTCTCTGTTTAGTCTCTTTGCCAATCCGCGTGAGGCCCATGCTGCACTCTCACCTGATCTACAGGCTTTAAAGCTTCCCGACCGGTGCGACATCAGTACATTGGGTGGCGGCAAGATCCCGTTTATCTGCTTCGATTTGGCGGGTGGCGCCAATATCGCCGGTTCCAACGTCCTGGTAGGCCAGGGCAGCCAAATGGATTTTCTCTCCACTGCCGGATACAGCCGCCTGGGTCTACCGGGTGACATGATCCCTCCGATTGTGAATCCGAACACAGGTCTCAACGATTTTATCGATGCAGACCTGGGACTGGCCTTCCACTCCGACAGCGCCATGCTCAGAGGTATCAAGGAGAGATTTAACACGGCCGGTTGGGCTATGACCAACGGCGCCGTCATCCCGGCTCGATCGGAAAACGACACCAGTATCAATCCCCATAATCCGATGTACGCCATCAACCGCTGTGGTGCGGATGGCGAACTACTTACCCTGATCGGTTCACGCAGCTCCGACTCCGGTGGCAACTCCATTGCGCCGGCAGACATGATCGATCTTACGGTGCGCCCGACCAAAGTCGACCGCCCCAGTGATGTCTCCGGCCTGATCGACACCGGCAAGCTGGTGGGACTGCTCAATCAGTCGGATGCCGTAGCGGTCATGGAGGCCATACAGCGTATCTCAGATATGAAGCTGGCCAGCGTGGACACGGGCATCACCACAGATGCAGTAGTTAAGGAACTGGTGCGATGCGGTTATGTGAAGAGTGCCGATCTGGTCGACCGCTATGGTGATCCGGCCGAACTCGATGTCACCCAGGACACCGACATCATCGGACCCATTTTCAGTCAAACGGAATTCGATGGTGATTCTGAATTCCGTAAAACCGCCTCAGTCATGAAGCTGGTGGTCAACGGCTATGCCGGCGCCGGCACTATCACCATGGGTGGTTACGATTACCACACCGGTGATCGTGCCGTGGGTGAGATCCGGGATCTGCGTGCCGGTCGCTGTATGGGAGCCTGTCTGGAGTACGCCGCACGCAAGGGTACACCACTCATGCTCTATGTCTTCAGTGATGGCTCTGTCTCAAGCAACGGCACGTTGGATAACTCACAGGATGGCGGGAGTAAAGGCGTCTGGACCAGTGACAACCAGTCCACATCGGCCTCTTTTTTCCTAGGGAAGCTCTGAACGAATCGTTTGTCAGCGAACGTTTCCTCTCGCTTGCTTCAAAACTGCCATGAGCGAAGAAAAACAGTGCATTT